>DAOUTQ010000171.1 GCA_030668615.1 Bacteroidales bacterium
ACTGGAGTTAGGACAAAAGCTATATCGTGTACAAATAAATCCAAGATTTATTTCAGATTCATTATCTCTCTTAAAAGAAAAAATTTTAAATGACACTCCAATGTCAGCTTGTTCCTTTCTTGCCGACTTTGCTAAATTTATGCGTTTAATTCTGGAAAATTCAGATGAGAGATTTATATCGCTGGAAAGAGAATTACAAACTATTAACCATTATTTCAATTTACAAAATCAGGCATTGGATAATAAATTATCTTTTTCCTTTTCAACTAGCGAAGAAATAGATTCTAAAGATTGGATTGTCCCGCCCATGTTAATGCAACCATTTATAGTATTTACTGTTGAAAAGATTATTAAACAAGATAGTAGGGAAGGAAATATTTGTGTACGTATTATAGATAAAGAAGAATGTATAATTTTTAATGTTGAATTTTTAAGTGATTCACCAATTAATTTATTAAAAAATGATAATAATGTATATAATCTTATAAAGGAACGATTAAATCACATTAATAAATTAAATAAAAACAAGTTGAAATTATCATTTAATGAATTTTCATGTGAAGAGAATATCTCTTTTACAAGTAAAATGTCTGTTAACATCCCATATGATTTAAATGTTTAGATAAATTTAAAAATGAATCTACATCTACAAAATATATTATTAATTATTTCAGTTTGGTTAATTTCATCATTATCTGTTTTTGGATATAACACACAGGATACATTAACATATAAAGAAGATAATGCGGTATTTTATAATGTAATGGCTGTAAAAGTATTAAACGAATGTCCTTATGAGTCAAGGAGCTATGCATATAAGGCGTTACAGATTGCAATAAATAGTAAAAATATTGAAGAGGAAGCTAAAGCAAACATAAATTATGCAAATGCGGTTAGCAATCTTGAAAAATTTGAAAAGGCATTAAAACATTATAAAAATGCACTTAATATATATATCAAAGAAAATAATGATAAAAAGATAGCAGAAGTAAGTTATCATATCGGTAAAACTTATGATAAAACAGGTAAAATCGCATTAGCAATTTCTTATTATGAAAGAAGTAAAGACTTAGCATTAAAAGTAGAAAATAAGGAGTTATTGGATTTTGTTTTATTAGAATTAATAAGGTTATACGAAACAAAAAACGATTCTAAGAAAGCATATGAAACTTTTCTTTCATATACATATTTACATGACGTTTTGTTTGACGATATGAAAAGAAAACAGATTAATGCTTTACATGAAAAATATCAAACAGAAAAGAATACCAGGGAATTAAAACTGCTTTCCGCTGAAAATGAAATTAAGAATTTGCAGCTTAATCAAATAAGATGGCAAATTTTAGCATTAACAGGATTAACATTGTTAACAATATTGCTATCAATCCTTTTTATAATTCAAAATAGGAGAAAAAATCGACAAAGAATTCTTGAACTAGAACAAAAATTGTTACGTTTTCAGATGAATCCTCATTTTATTTTCAATTCTCTTTCCTCTATTCAATATTTGATTTTAAAAAATGAAGGCAATATTGCAATCCAAAACTTATCGAATTTTTCAGAATTAACTAATACAATTTTTCAAAGTTTAAAAACGGAATATGTCAGTCTTGAAACTGAAATACATTCGCTTAAACATTATTTTGAATTGCAGAAAGTAGTTTTAAAAGAAAGGCTGGAATATTTTTTTGAAGTTGATACAGACCTTGATGTACAGAAAGTTACCATTCTTCCAATGCTGCTTCAACCCTTAATCGAAAATTCTATTATTCATGGGATTAATAATAAAATAGAAAAGGGGAACATTTATGTACGTTTTGTTAAGAAAGAAAAGAGTTTGTATATCGAAATAGAAGATGATGGAATTGGAAGAGAGAATGCTAAAAAATATAGTAAAAAGGAACATAAATCTTTTGCCACAGAAATAACAAAAAACCGTTTAAATAATCTAAATACTTTAATCAGTAAAAAAACAAGTTTTGAGATTATTGATTTAAAAAATGAAGATGGTTCTGCCAAAGGGACAAAAGTTCTTTTAAAATTACCATTAAAATATTTGAAGTAATACCGAATTTCTCCACTCTTTTATTAAACTCATGATAGATTAAAGAATATTTATATATTTTATCATTAAATAGATTCAAAGATTTAGTATCTCTATACGAATATAAAACATCTCTTTACGTATATAAATCTTTCGGAAATTTTTAAAAATTAGTCGCTATAATTGACATTGAAAGAACCGGTTCTATCTTTTAATCTAAACTATAATATAAATTGTGTATGATAAAAATTTAACTCAGCACTATTTGAAAACTAATTATAAAAAGGGTAAATAACATAAAACTCATATTTCTGATTAGTTTGTTGATTTAATTTATTAATTAACCTAAATCTATTAATTATGAACAAAAAGTTATTAACATTTGTCGCAGCAGGTTTAATATTCTTTACCAGTTGTGATAATGAAGAACAAGGTGAGATTATCACTAATGAAAACGAAAGCTTTGCACAAGTTGATCCGCAAAATGGTGAAATTATAAAAGGACAATATGTTGTTGTTTTGAATGGAAATTCTTTAAAAACTGCTAATGATGCAGGGTACATGGAAAAAGTAGCTGAAGTAAAGGCTTTTGCGGAATCCATGTTAAGAACTAAATCAACTTCAACATTTAAAGTGGAAAATGCTTATGCAGAAGTGTTAAAAGGTTTTAGTGTAAAAATGTCAAAGGACGATTTAGTAATACTGGAAAAAGACGAACGGGTGAAATATATTCTTCCGGATAGAATGTTTATTAGAGGTCGTGGTCCTGGTGACGGTGGTACTGTAGATCCGCCACTTCCAGTTGATGAGCAAATCCCGTTTGGAATTACAAGAGTTGGATATGGAAATGGAGTTGGTAAAACTGCCTGGATTATTGATACAGGTATAGATTTGGATCATCCTGATTTAAATGTTGATGCTGCAAAAGGTTACGATTTTATTAACAATGATGCGTATGGAGATGATGATAATGGTCATGGTTCGCATTGTGCTGGAACAGTTGCTGCAATTGATAATGAAATAGGAGTAGTTGGAGTTGCTGCAGGAGCTACTGTTGTTCCGGTAAAAGTTCTTGACAGCCGTGGCAGTGGTGCATATTCTGTAATTATTGCAGGGATTGATTTTGTTGGTGCAAATGCAAGTCTTGGTGATGCTGTAAATATGAGTCTTGGAGGAGGAGTTTATCAGGCCATTGATGATGCTGTTTATGCTGCTTCTCAAAATGGTATTTTCTTTGCGTTAGCTGCAGGAAACGAAACGGATGATGCAAATAATCATTCTCCTGCAAGAGTTAATGGACCAAATATTTGGACGATTTCTGCTATGGATATCAATGAATATTATGCTTCTTTCTCGAATTACGGAAACCCTCCTGTTGATTTTTGTGAACCAGGTGTAAATATTTACTCAACGTATAAAGATGGTGGATATACAACAATGAGCGGTACTTCAATGGCTGCTCCACATATGTGTGGTATTTTATTAATGACAAACGGAAATCCTGTAACTGATGGTTATGTTAATGGCGATCCTGATGGAAACGCGGATCCTATAGGAACAATATAAATTAGAGTAACATTTTATAAAAGTCATCCTCCCGGTAATTACCGGGATTGGATGGCTTTTAGATATTCATTTTAGTTTTGAATTTTTGCGTAATAAACCTTTCTGTCAAGTGTAAGTTTTACAAGATAAATTCTCCGTTGATCATTCAAATATGTTCTGAATCCCGAATTATTCTCAAGGCTCTCTTTTTTAACTAATGATCCGTTAAGCGAGTATATTTCAATATTTGCAGATCTAAAATCTAATGAATTTGGTTTTGTAAACTCAACTATAACATATCCCTTACTTGTATAAATTGAAATGCCAGCCTCTTCTAATACCTCTATATTAGTAGGAATATAATATGTAACTATTAATTCTTCTGCAGCAGTATTCATATTACCTGCTGAATCTGTAACTTGATTTGCATTTATATTTATATCAGTTTCTCCCTGAGATAAAGCTGTTACTGAAGCTATAAAATCTATACTATCTGTTGTAGAAAGAGAACTTACATTTCCGTTTGTCACACTTATTTTTGAATCACTGAAACCATGTATTCTTTCAGAAAAATTTACATAAGTATCAAATTCAGCTGTGTTTGTTGTGTCGTTATCAGTAGTTAAAATAACAGAAGGCTTTTCTGCATCTTCCGAAGTAAAAGTCCAGTAATTACTTGAAGTAATACCTGCAAAACTATTTCCCGAAACTCCCATAAATGCATTTTCATCAATTAATATATAATATTCAGTTTCGCTTTCCAGATCTTGTATTGGATTAACAGTAATTATGGATGTTCCGTTTCCTAAAACCAAACCAGATGTTACATCAATTTCTTCAAATTCACTATCATCAAAAGAACTCATTATAAAAATGCTTCCAGTATTAATGTTTACGATTTCATTAAAATTGATCCTCAGGTTTTGGTCTGCTTCTATATATAAGGAATCATTACGCGGATTTAAATCCATAATTCTTGTTGCAACCTCTGTTGGTCTATCACCACAAAGAATATTATCTAGCTGACTGTTAAGAAATGACTGATATTCTGAGGAAGTCTCACTTATATACAATGATGCACCATTATTCTTATATGCTATTGCAGACATTAATGGAGGCACATTTGCTGCTTGTGCAGTTGATATTGTAATATAAGTGATGCTATCGTTTGAATTAACAACATTGTTATTTAAGGAATCCAGAGAACCATTATAACTTATTCCATTTAGATTTAATTGATTGCCACTGTTTTGTAATCCGTCGGAAAACAAGAACACTATTTTTTTAGAATTAGAAGGACCGTTTATTAATTTATTTTTTGTATTTAAAAGTCCTTCTCCCATTGCTGCCATACCTTCCGGTGTTCTGGGTGTTAAGTCATTATTTATTTTAACTGAACTGAAATCTTCAATTGGACTACTCCAATCCGTAAGTTCTATAAAATCCTTTGGAAAATCTGTAGAATTGGGCTGAATTACTTCTGTATTATAATATGTTAGTCCAATAGAATCACCTTCTTGTCTGAATTGTTCTAATTTAGAAACTAATATATTTACAGCATCTTTCATTTCATCTATGCATGTATTAGTAGTACCACTTATATTTGATGCCATGCTTTCCGAAATGCCAAGAGCCAGTACAATCTTAACAGTATCTCTCATTAGCGGTATGGTATAAACCTGATTAGCGATATTACAACCTACTTCTTCTACATGAAAATTAAAACTAATCCAGTTTTCACCACTCCAAGTATCCCAGCTAGTAACAAGTAGATTTATTGTATTGTCTATATTCGTTAATGTATAATTCTCTTCTATTTCTGAATTTCCATAGTCATGATTATTTGTAACACATAAATCTGGAAAATCGACCAATAAGGGAATAGTAATTGTATAAGGTTGATTATACTTTGCAGGAGGTAAAATGAAAGTTGAACAAGTATCATCTGCATCACATGCCGAACAAATTGTTCCTGCAGGATAATCGGGGCAATGCCTGTTTAATATTGTTGTTTGAGCATCAAGATTTAAAGTTGAAAAGCTACTTAGCAATAAAATCCAAATAAATTTTGGTATTATCCCAGAAATAGAGAAACGTATTTTTTTCATTATGTTTTAGTTTTGAATTTTGGCGTAGTATGTATTGTTATCCAATGTTAGTTTTACAAGATATATTCCACGTTGATTATTCAAATATGTTTTGAAAAGGGTATTATTTTCGAGTTTTTCTTTTTTAATTAATGATCCGTTAAGCGAGTATATCTCAATATTCCCTGACTTGGAATTTTGTGAGTCTGATTTTTTAAATTCGACTATAACATAACCATTGCTCGAATAAATTGAAATCCCGTCATTTTTTAAAATTTCAATACTGGTTGGAGCAGAATATGTTATAGTAAATTCATCTGCTGTAGTATTTGTATTTCCGGCATTATCTGTAGCAACACTGGAATTAATGTTTACAGTAACTAATCCATCGGAGGTAGGTGTAATGTTTGCAGAAAACTCAATGCTGTCGGAGGTTGCAAGATTATCTGTAGAACCATTTGTAACATCAATTTCGTTAACATCAAATCCGTTAATTTCTTCGCTAAAATCAATAGCAATTTCGAAAGGATTCGCATTTGTTGGATCGCTTTCCAAAGTTGAAATTACAACATCCGGAGATAATATATCTTCAGTTGTAAAATTCCAGTAAGTTTCATCTGATATTCCAGCTACATTTATATCATTGCTGTTTTTAAAAGCTGTTCCGTCTATCAAAATATAGTAGTCGGTATTGCTTTCAAGATCGCTGTCCGGATTAATGGTAATAACAGAAGATCCACTTCCTAAAACATTTCCAGAGCTTACAGATATTGATTCAAATTCAGAATCATCAGAATTCCGTTTTATAGTTATATACCCTGAATTAGCAGTAACTG
>DAOUTQ010000017.1 GCA_030668615.1 Bacteroidales bacterium
TTCCCCATCTTACATCTGAAATAATTAAATCATCTTTTTCTTTTGATAAATCGTACTTATGTAATCCATCTTCAGCACCATAAAGGATTCCTCCTTCAACAGCATCAAGATATCTATAATTTCCATCAGCAATTGGTAAATCCATTATTCTGTCTTCAATACCATCAAAATCTATTTTGATATTTAATTCATCTTTTTTAGGTTGTTCTTTATCTTTCTTATCCTTTTTGTCTTTTGATGAATCATCAGCTTTTTCTTCAGTCTTAACAGCTACAACATCATTTTTAAATTTAAACAGTTTTGGACTATCTTTTCTTAGTGCCAATGCATAAATTCGGGTTGCCTTGTCGTATAGATATGTAAACTCAAAGCTTGAAAAATTAAGATTAAAATCACGATTTGATAAGAAGAAAATATAATCTCCACACGTTGAGAAAACAGGAGAATTATCGTTAAAAGTATCGTTAGTTACTTTATGATTTTGACCTGTAGCAAGATTATAAACCCACACAGAGCTATTACTATTCTCGCTGTTATTTGTGTAAATTACCCATTTAGAATCTGGCGAAAAATTATAATCTCTGATTTCATCTGAATAAGCATCTGCAATATTCTTTTCAACTCCAGTAGCTATGTCAATATACTTTAGCTTTAAGGTACGATCTGAATAAAGTAAATATTTACTATCCGGCGACCATGTTGGGTCATATTTCCATGCTTTAGAGTTAAACGTGATTTGTTTTGCTTTTGCTCCTTCTTTATTTTCTAAAAGATAGATTTCGTATTCACCTGTTGCGTCAGAAAGGTAAGAAATGTATTTTCCATCAGGAGACCAACTTGGCGACATTTCACGAACACCTTGTGTTTTAGTGAGGTTTACAGTAAAACCATTTTCGGCTGGTACTGAGAAAATATCACCACGAGCATCGAATAAAGCACGTTTTCCACTTGGTGAAATTGAAGCGCTTTCAATGTTATCTTTAACATTTTTGAAATAAGGAAGAATGTTTGGATTGTCGAAACTAATATTTACTGTTACTTTTTCAGTTTTTCCAGTTTCAGCATTAAGCTTATATATGTGTCCTCCATTTTCGTATGCTATCATTCCGTTTTCTCCAGAAGGCCACATAACATCAAATTCAGTATGATTTGTAATCTTCTTTGTTTCTTTAGTATCTAAATCATAACTGAATATATTTAAAGTTAAATCTCTGTCCGAAGCAAAATATATTTTATTCTTATACCAAACAGGAATTTGATCTGTTCCAACAAAATCAGTTATTTTTTCCGATACATCTTTATTTAGGTCATAAATCCAAACGTCAGAAGCACGTCCGCCTTTATATCGTTTCCATGTTCTAAATTCTCTACTAATAGGAGTATAAGCAATTTTTGATGCATCAGGAGAAAGTACTCCAAAACCGCCATCAGTTATTTGTAATGATTTTTCAAAACCACCTTCGATACTTACTAAATAGTATTTTCCATTTCTTTCACCAAAAGGAGTTCTATTTCCTCTTATCATAATATTTTTACTATCAGGAGTCCAATCAAGAATTACATTATCGTAACCACCACGTGGAGCCATTTCTCCTACATCGTTATAATAAGTTAGTTGTTGAGGTGTACCTCCTGTAGAAGGCATTACATAAACTTGTCTGCTACCAGAATATTCTGCAGAAAAAGCAATCCAGTTTCCATCAGGAGAAATTCTTGGGAATAATTCTAATCCTTTATGAGATGTTAATCTTATAGCATCTCCACCATTTGCATTAACTGTCCAAATATCTCCGGCATATACAAATGCTATTAAATCATTATTAATATCAGGAAATCGCATTAAGCGAGCATCCTTTTGAGCCTTAACGGAAAATGCTGAAAAAACAGCAAATAAGGCTAATACTGAAAGTGAAATTCTAATTTTTCGCATATTATTTTTATTTTGATTTGTTTATATAGACTCATTTAAATTAAAATCGATTAATCTGAAAAATGAAAGTTTAAAAAAAATAGTACATTCGAAACTTCAATTTGTTTAAAAATATTGTGATGGACGATAAAATAACGAACGAAATTAAGGAAAAAATCATTACGGAAATTGATAAAACAGAAAAATCAATTGTTGAATATAAAGAAATTACTAAACCTATTGAGCCAGATTGTGCAATAGGAAGAGTTTCTAGAATGGATGCAATTAATAATAAAAGTGTAAATGAAGCTGCTTTAAGACAAGCAGAGGAAAAACTTGAGAAATTGAAATACGTATTATCAAAAATAGATGAAGATGACTTTGGTTTATGTGCCAAATGCAAGAAGCCTATCCCGATCGGTCGAATTTTATTAATGCCACAAAGCAGGCATTGTGTTAATTGTGCAAATTAAAAACAAAGTTTGATTTTAGCGATTACAAACTTTCCTACACAAATCAATAAAAAGGCAAGAGCTAACAATATTAATTTTTCTCAGATATTTATAAATAATTGAGCCCAGTTTTTGTCCAATGAAAAAAGCAGCTACAATAAAAAGGTAAGTATACCATCTAAATCCTATTTCAAAAAAGACTCTTAAAGCTACGATAAATGGAACAGGAATATGTATTGATAAATACCATTGAAAAGAGAATCTTTTTACGTTTGCTCTCCAATATCCAAATGGAATATTAAATATTACAACAAGTATGCTTATTATAATTAATCGGATCATTATTATAGTAATGTATGATAATGTAATACCAATTCTTCTTCAAAATGTCGCATATAATGTGATGTCTTGAAGATTAGAATGGTTAATGCCGTTATATATTCAATCCATATTTGTTTTTCACAAATATGACAACTTGAATAATAAACGGTATAATTAACGAAATTAAGGAAAAAATCATTTGGAAAATCGATAAAACATATAAATTGATCATATAAATAGATTATGAGAAAATAAAAAAACAAATTGCACCTGTAAATTCTATTGGCATAGTATCTCAAATGGATGCCAATATATAATAAAAGAATAAAATGTAGCCGTAGGAATATTACTACATACAGAAAATCAGACAAAAATGTCTTTTTTAAAAACTTATGGATACGAGGAAAAAGAAATTTCCGGAAAGAATATGAATAAGTTTGATTCATCCAGAAATAGTCCAGGATTGAAGAAACATATTTTGGAGGAAACACTAAAAGGTGGTTGGCAAGGAGAATTGTGGAATAAACGTAGAAATGGAAGTGAGTTTCAGATTTCGCTTTCAACGTCTATAATAAAAGATAATGAAGAAAATTTACTCGCTTTGGTTGGTGTTTCTAACGATATTACCGAACGTAAACGTGCCGAATTATTACAAAAAATTATTTACAATATTTCACAGGCAGCAAATACGGCAAAAGGGCTTGATGAATTAATCGAAATTATAAAAGACCAACTTCAACTAATCATCGACGTGAAGAATTTTTATGTTGCGTTTTATAACGAGGATGACAATACATTTTCTTCACCATACATGCTTGATGAAAAAGATAAATTTGTTACATGGGATGCGGGAAAAACGTTTACAAATTATGTTTATAGATCTCAAAAACCAGCATTACTCACAAAAAATGATGCAAAGAGGCTTGAAAAGCTGAGAGAAGTTGAATTTGTTGGGACTTTACCAGAAGTTTGGCTTGGTGTTCCTTTAAAAGTTAAAGGAGAAACCTATGGTGTTTTTGCTGTTCAGAATTATGAAAATAAAGACGCATACACCGAAAAGGATTTAGAGGTGCTTGAATTTGTATCGCACCAAATGAGTATTTCTATTGAGAGGAAAAAGGCTGAAAGCGAACTAAAAATCGCTTTTG
The DNA here is from genome assembly GCA_030668615.1 of Bacteroidales bacterium. GTDB lineage: Bacteria > Bacteroidota > Bacteroidia > Bacteroidales > UBA12077 > UBA12077. Next base: position 3,831 of record DAOUTQ010000017.1, read on the forward strand.
AAAAGGCCATGGAATCGGATCGTTTAAAGTCTGCTTTTTTGGCAACTATGTCACATGAACTAAGAATGCCACTCAATGCAGTTATTGGGTTTTCCGATTTAATAAAGGGAAAGCTTACAATGGATAAAGTAATGAATTTTGCGGGTATTATTAATAGCAGTGGTCGTCATTTACTTGAGATTGTAGAAGAGATTTTCGATGTTACTTTACTTGAGGTTGGAGAGGTTAATATTGTCAAAGAGAAGTATTCTTTAGCTCCAATAATGCAAAATATTAAAGAATTAATACAGGCCGAGCAAACAAAAATTGATAGTAAATTAGAACTTATTTATAAACCTTCTAAGGATGAAAATGAAATTTTAATTTATACTGATAAATCAAAGTTTAAGCAAATACTTACAAATCTTTTAAAAAATGCTTTAAAGTTTACCCACGAAGGTTTTATTGAATATGGCTTTGAAAAGATTGAAGAAAACGGTACTCCATTTCTTAGGTTTTATGTTAAAGATACAGGAATTGGTATTGCAAAAGATAAACAAGACATTGTTTTTAATATTTTCCGTCAGGTTGACGAAACATTTACAAGGTATTATGGTGGAACAGGAATAGGTTTGTTTGTAGTAAAAAGGTTTACTGATATTCTTGGAGGTAAAGTTGATTTGGAATCAGAAGAGGGAAAAGGTTCAACATTTTATGTTACATTACCATATATTGAATCAGAAAAATCAAACGAAGATAAAAAGCAGGAAACTAAAATTGAAAATACATCTACTTTTTCAGGAAGAACAATTCTTATTGCTGAAGATGATGAAGTAAGTATTGAGCTTTTGATAGAAATATTAAAAGAGCTAAAAACAAATTACATAACTGCTAAGAACGGGAATGAAGCCGTTAAATACTGTTCTGAGAACCCTAATATCGATTTAGTTTTGATGGATATTAAAATGCCCGATATGAGTGGCTACGAGGCAACTAAACTTATTAAGAAAGAGCGACCTGAATTAAATATTATTGTTCAGACAGCACTTGCTGTTACTGGCGATAGAGAAAAAGCATTAAAAGCAGGTTGCGACAATTATATTACAAAGCCAATTCAGAAAGATGAATTAATTGGGATTATTCAGGAATTATTTAAAGTGTAATAATAAAACCTCATTTTAAATTCTTTGCGACCTTGACGTATTTTGATATCGTAGAGACATTGTGATCTATGTGGTTAAAAAATACTTATAGATTTATGATAATCTCGTTTAAAAAAGTGAAATGTAACTATATACTAAAATTAATATGTATTAAAAGAATTATATATGATAGGTTTGTATTTAATTATTTTATAGAAAAACAAGTCTAAATGTTTGATTTACAGCTATTATTTTTGTAAATTTGGTATGTGTGTTATAAACCTAATACTTCAGACTATGAAAATGCTAAATCTTTTATTAATTGCATTTCTACTGACATTTACTTCTTGTCAAAATGCTGAAAAGCCTGAAATAGCTGATCTGGTTAAACCTTCACAGCAAACTGTTAAAGATGGTGTGTTTTTACATATTAGCAGTGGATATGAAAATCCTAAAAAAGTTTTAATGGCCTTAAACCTTGCGGTTAAAATGGTTGAAACAAAGGACGTATGCCTCTTCTTCGACATAGAAGGAGTTAAGCTCTTAACAAAAACAGCTGAAGATATACAAATGGAAAACCTTATGTCTTTGCATGAAGCTATAAATAAATTAACCGAACAAAATGTTTTGATTATTACTTGTCCTATATGCACAAAAGCAGCAGGAATAAGTCCAGAGGATTATAAGGAAGGAGTTATTATAGATGAAAAAGAGAATTTTTTTGATTTCACAAAAGGCCGAATTTTATCACTTACTTATTAAAAAAGATATTTTTAATTTTAATTAACTTCCGAAGTAATAAAGCTTCGGAAGTTTTTTTAGTATTTATTATGAAAAAAGCTATAGTTTAAGTTATGAGTAGTTATTTTGATTTTGAGTTTTTTAAATTTACATTTGTTAAATAAATTTCTGAAGAAATGATTCAAATTACTAATAATAATCTTTTAAATAATTCTGTAAATAATTATATACAGACAAGAAGGCTATTGTAGTAATTAAAGATATAACGTTAAAATCAAAGCCTTCCCAAACCGGAAGGCTTTTTTTGTTTAAATCAGTTATAATGATAAATAAAATACAAATTAATAATATCAATAATAATGGTCCTCCTCTGCAGGGAAGGTAATAATCTCGTTATGTTTATTTAACCCTTCTCTGATATTCAGTTGAAGGGTTTTTTATTTATATGTTTAACCCTTAAATTTAATTAAAATGTTAACAACAATTAAAACACATCAACCGATTCCTGCTGGAGTCGAAACAGAAAAGGTCATTTTTGAATTGAAAGACTATTTCAAAAAAAGTTTATCTCAAAATCTAAATTTAATGGAAGTGATGTCCCCATTATTCGTAACTTCAGGTACAGGAATTAATGATGACCTTAATGGAATTGAAAAGCCGGTAAGGTTTATAGCAAAATCATTTCCAGACAGAAAACTGGAAATTGTGCAATCTTTGGCAAAATGGAAGAGAATAAAATTAGGAGAGATGAATATCCCACATGGTCAAGGGATTATAACAGATATGAAAGCGTTAAGACCTGATGAAATCGTTAGCCCTATTCATTCAATTCTGGTTGATCAGTGGGACTGGGAAAAAAGAATTTCTGAAAAGGAAAGGAGTTTAGATTATTTAAAATTTGAAGTCGCTAAAATTTATAATGCAATAAAAAAAACAGAGGAATATATAGCTAAATTATACCCAAAAATGAAAATGTTTTTACCTGATGAAATAACTTTTATTTATTCTGAAGATTTGCAATACAGTTATCCAAAACTAACTCCAAAGGAGAGAGAAAATCTTGTTGCAAAAGATTATGGAGCTGTTTTCATTATGGGTATCGGACACGAATTAGCAGATGGAGTTCCTCACGATTTACGTGCTCCTGATTACGACGATTGGTCGACATCTACAACTGAGAGATATAAAGGATTAAACGGAGATATTATTGTCTATAATCCGGTTTTGAAAGATGCGTTTGAAATTTCATCCATGGGAATAAGAGTTGATAAAAAAGCGCTTTTGAAGCAATTAAAATTAACAAATACTGAAAGTCGCACAGAACTATCTTTTCACAAGAAATTACTAAATGACGAATTACCCTTTTCAATTGGTGGTGGAATAGGACAATCGAGGTTAGCAATGCTTCTTCTACGAAAAAAGCATATTAGTATAGTTCAGGCGGAAATTTGAACTTTTAAATAGAAAAGAAGCTATTAGATACAAATTAGTATAGAGAGCTTGAAAGCTCTCTTCACTAATTAATTATTTAATGCATTGCATCTTTTTTAACTGGCAGTTCTCGTTTGTTTTTAAATTATACAAATATATACCACTTTGTAGTTTACTTCCATCAAAACTAAAAGAGTGTATACCAGCCTTTTGTTGTTCAGTAAATGTAAAGTGTTTTTTTCCTGTAAGATCAAAGATTTCAATTTTTACAAAACCATCATTTTGCAGTTCATATTTAATTTGTGTATACGAATTAAATGGATTGGGATAATTCTGGTATAAAAATGTTTTGTTTTTATTTGAATAATCTGGGATATTTGTTGTGCTATCCGTACTAGCTAAAGTTGTATCATTATAAGTTGAAATTTTCCATAAAGTTGTATCGCTAAGAACTATATTACTTGCAATATTTTGAAAATATTTTGCATCGCTTTCGGCTAATTCTGCATAATAAGATATTTCTTCAGTACTTTCAATAAAAATACTTGAGTAAATTGCGCAGGCCATAAGATATGAACCTTTTAATGAAGGATGATTCCAGTCGCTCATATGTAGGTAATGAAGCGGATAATCTTTTTCATCTAAAACCTGATACCATGCCCAACCTACGGGTGCAATGGTGAAACCAATTTCATCTGAATATTGAATAGTTTTATCGTAAATAATATTTTGCATGTCTTCATAAGTGTCCGTCCATCCTTCAACCCAGGTCATACCATCTTCAAATGCCCATGGTAGGCAAAATATCATACGTGTTGATTCGCAATTTTCATGAATTTTTTCTTCAAACTCAACAAGAGCTGGATATGCCTGATGTTGAGCGTAAAAATCAGGATATGCAATTGTTACTCCAACACCTTGTATAATAATATAATCCCAGTTTCTTTCATTAATTTTTTCTTCAACTAAATCAAGGCTTACAAGTTGATCCAGTAATAATCCAACGCGATTATATGATCCTATATAAACATCTTTCCCTGAATTATTAGCCATATTTTCTACAAGACTCGGAAGATCATTATAATTAAAATAGCTACTACCAATAAATAAAATTTCAAGGGGATTATCATCAACGGCATTTGCACTTTCCCGTGAAACTATGACGAGTATAACTAATAAGAAAACAGTTTTAAAATACCTGTTCTTCAGAAACTTAATCATTCTATAGGTTTAATTCAAAGTCTAAAGTAGACATAATATATATGGATAAATTATTAAATCTACGAAATGATGAAACCAATATACGAACTGAAATTTCTACTATATTTTTATGGGAGAGCGTTTAATTTAACCCAAACTATAAATGGCATTGGAACTATTTCACTTCCTGTTAATCCTGTTTTCTGAAGATCTCTCTCTTGCACAAATCCATGTTTTTCAGTATCAAAGCCGTTTATTCTATACCCCATATTGTTCAAAAATTCATTTAATGGTTCATAAACATTTTGTTCCAGCATAATGTTTCTTATTAGATTAACATCTAACGTTTTACCATATTGAATAGTATGATTTTTCCATTTTTCTGAATTAATAAAGGCATTAGCTTGATTCTTGAGAATGTCTGAATAGTACATTGGATAACCAATGTTAAAAGATTGTAGATTGAATGTAATACTGTCTTTAGCAATCTCCCACAGTTGATTAATTGCATTTATTTCATCTTCTAAATTCTTTTCAGATAAAGTATTGTTAAAATCAGATACTGAATATTTAACTGAAGTGTATATAGTTGAGTCTTTATCTTTCCAAAATGTTAAGATCCTTAAGATACTGTCTTTTTCAATTTTTATTGAATAATCAACTTCTGATTTGCTTACAGTAACCTGACTAAATATAGCTTCTGAAGCAAATAGTATAAATATGAATGATAAGATAATATGAAATCGATAATTCATAATTTTAAATTTTTAATTCTTAATTTATCGATAAGATTGATAGAATTTTCGGCTATTTCAATTCCTGTACTAATTGGATCTGTCATAATTTATTTTTTTATAAGATATTTTTTGCTAAAAATCCATAATCCAAGAAGGAATAGTAGCCACCCAATTCTAAAATGCTTGCCTTGAAATGTCCCGTTTAAATCTTCAAGAATGCTTGTAAATTCAAAGAAAGTAACAATAATAGCAATTCCCGTGAAAATTAAAGCTGATTTAAATATAGCAGGAGATTTTGTTTTGTTTGTGTTGATTATACCAAAAATTACAAAAACTAAATAACCTAATATTATTGATGTTAAAAAAAGTTGAGATGATGCTTTTCCAGCATAATCAGCTATTGGGAGTAATTTGAACGAAACGCTATGTATTTCGAATCCATTATTGAGATTGAAAGTAAGCACAATAAGCTGTCCGGAAATTAAACCCAAAATAAGCAAGGCAAGAGATAATTTCTTCATTATACAATTATTTATTAGTCGAAATTACTAAAAATAATCGAAAAGATTTTGGATAAATTTTGGTCTCCTTTTTTTAATTATTAGAACTATTTTATTTCATAGTAATCCAGATAAGAATTAATGTCCAGAGCTTTGCCTGTGCCTTTTTCAAGCCTTTTATTCCAATCGTAATATTCTCCTTTGCTGTAGAAGTGTTGTATTAAATACGCTCCAACTTCCTTATTAAATGCATAGTCTTTTCCGAATTTTTCTTCCAATGTATTATGGATCTGACATGCAACAATATCTGCTAATAAATAGTTTTGAAGATAAAGTGGATATGATACATAAATAATATTTTTTAAGCCTTGTGTCCTGAATTTTTCAGAATCAATTAGAAAATATTTCTTGGCTAATTCTTTTTGAATTTCATCGTAATCTTTTTCAGGATTTAGGTACAATTCTGTTTCACGCATGAAATTATATAAATGATACCTTATAAATGCCGGAGCATACTTATTTGCTATTAATTTTCTTTCATTTATTTGTACTTCAGTAAGATTAGTATATTTTTTTTGCCATTCAATATTTCTGGAAAACCAAGCACTTGTTTCAGCCATACCTTCAGCAAAAGATGCATTTGCGTTTCCAGGAATCCATTCATATCCTTCTAAAATAGGAGTGTTTATTGAGTTAAAAAGACCATGTAAACCATGACCCATTTCGTGCATCCATACAGAGATGTCCATTCCTAATGTCATAACCGCACGAAAATCATTTGGAATGTTAATCATTAATCCTTGGCCTCCAACACCATCTGGAAGTTTCATTTCAACCAACTTTGCAGGTAGTTCATCGTAATTAATTCCAATATTATTTAAGGATATTTTAACAAGTTCAATATTATCTTTTGTTTTTACTTTTATCGGATCGTTATTTCCATAAAACTGTCCAATAAACTGAAATAAATTCCTTTGTTCAAAATCTTTTGTATTGTTCTCGTCTTTAACTTTTTCAACTAAATTATTATATGGAGCATAGGTCAATTTTCCCATTTGATTTACAAAATCCATAAACCACTCATAGCCTAAACCATTAGTTTCAAAACTTAAATGCACATAGTTATCATATCCTAATTCAATCGATTTTTGGTTTCGTAATTTTATAAGTTCCAGCATTTTTCCATCAAAATCATAATTGGAATTATCTTTCTCTCCTGAAACTTCCATCATTTCTTCTAATTCATTTCTTAATTCCATTACTTCTTTGTCATACTCAACACTTGCAGATAATAAAACAAGATGCCATTTCTCTATTCTGCGCTGAAGAATTGTATCTGTAATTTCATTACGTTTTGGGTACCAAGTGTTTATCAGAGTGTTTAACGTGTCGTTATGAAGTAAATTATAGAATTTTTGCTTGGGTGATTTCAAATCAGCTTCAGCCTCCGCAGAATAAAAGTTCCAATATGCATCACCAATTTCAAATGCAATTTCCTCATATTGGATTTCTTTTTTTGTTAAGAAATTATTTAGGTCATTCTCAGGATTACTACACGCAATATTTATAAATATAAATAACGAAAAGCTTAATAACAATATGTTTTTCATTTTGAATTTATTCACTGAGTATTTCTTCATAATTATTGGTTTTGTTTTTTTGATATCAATTTGTAGTTAGATTTCATGTATATGAAAGAGTTTAATACATACATTAAAATATTAGTGTAAAAGTAGTTTCTTTTATAGGTTCTGATTTTACAGAAATACTACCACCATGCAAACGCATTATTTGTCGTGAAAGACTTAATCCGATTCCGGAACCATTTTCTTTGCTTGTGAAAAATGGTATAAATATTTCTTCAATAAGATTTTCAGGTATGCCATTCCCGTTATCTTTAATACTTATTGTTGGATGCCGATCATTATTTATCCAACTCTTTATCTCAATATTTTTACTTTTAGGTAGAACATTACTATTAACAGCATCTGTAGCGTTATTTATTAGGTTTAAAAGCACATGTTCTATAAGACTTTTGTCACATAAAATATTTATATCTTCTTGATCAACATGGGATTTAAAAGAAATTTCTTTTTTGGCAAGCTCATCTTTTTTTAGAAACACAATTCCCTTAATTATATCAGCAAGATTAACTTCTTCAAATTTTGGAGTAGGAAGTTTTGTGAGACTTCTGAATTTATTCACAAAATCAAGTAATGCCTTGCCTCGTTCTTCTATTAGCTCAAGACCTGTAACAGTCTGTTGAATGGTGTTGTCTGAAATATCGTTGGCAGTAACTAATGTGCTATTCGTTTTGAAAAAACCTGCAATAGTACCTGTTAATGATGTAACTGGTGTCACTGAATTAATAATTTCGTGGGTAAGTACTCTGATCAATTTTTGCCACGAATCCATTTCTTTTTCGTCCAGCTCATTTTTGATATCCTGAAAAGAGATTAATTTGATTTCTTTCTGAGCAATTTTAAATATTGACATTTTAATAGCCAAATGTTGTATTTCTTTTCCTGAATTTAACACAATTACTTTTTGCTCATTAAAACTCATCTTCTTCACGATGTTGGTTAAGCCTAATTTAACTTTATCCAAAACATCAATTGAGTTTAATACTTGTAAATTCAGAATATCTTTAGCTGCTTGATTTACAATTTCAACTTTCCCGGTTTGATCAAAAGCAAGTAATCCAATTCCAACATGCTGAACGATATATTGTGTATATCTAAGCTGATTTTCTTTATCTATTCTTACTTCTCTTACAATATCACCAATCTCATTAAGAAAATATCCTAATTCATTAAACGGATAAACTCTTGATGGGGAAAAATACATAGTTGGATTGTTATCTTTAATATATTCAAGCATTCTTTTTAAATCATCTCTTCTTTTAAGAATATATTTAATTAGGTTCCATGTTTGTATAGAAACAAGAATAAAAAGGGAAGATATGCAATATAAATAATTCGTTTTAAACGATAAAAATGCAAATAGTAAAGAAGATAATACGATAAGTATTACCCTAACAATAATCCCATAATAATATTTATTAGAGTTCATATTTTTCAATTTTATTGTAAAGGGTTTTTCTGGTTATTCCAAGTTCTATTGCTGTTTTATTTATATTACCCTTATTTTTAAAAAGTGCTTCTTTAATTGTTAATTTTTCTACATTATTAAGGTTTAGTGATGCTGTAAATGTCGGTTCGCCTAATTTAATATTGCCTGTAAACTGAAGGTTTTCGGGTTTTATTATATTATCTTCAGTCATAATTACAGAATTTTCAATCATATGCTGAAGTTCCCTTACATTACCGGGCCATTTGTATTGTTTTAACCTGTCTATAGCATTACCGGTAATTTTAATATTGGGTTTATCATATTTTTTCCCATAAATTTTTAAAAAATGTTCAGCTAATAAAAGAATATCATCTCCTCGCTCTCGTAGAGGAGGAATCTCAATTTGCACTGTATTAATTCTGAACATAAGATCTTCTCTAAAGAGATTATCTTTAATCATATTTGACAACGATTTGTTGGTTGCAGTAATTAATCTTACATCAATAGGTATTGTTTTATTTGATCCAACAGGGATTATATTTCTATTTTGCAATACAGTTAATAATTTCGATTGAAGTGATATCGGAAGATTCCCTATTTCATCGAGAAACAGACTTCCTCCCGAGGCAGTTTCAAAGCGACCAATTCTATCTTCTTTAGCATCTGTAAAAGCGCCTTTTCGATGTCCGAAAAGCTCGCTTTCGAATAATGTTTCTGATAATGAACCAAGATCAACACTAATAAAAACATCATTTGCTCGATTCGACTGTCTATGAATTTCTCTGGCTATAAGTTCTTTACCTGTTCCATTTTCACCCAGAATAAGTATGTTAGCATCGGTTGGAGCAACTTTTCTTACAACATCCAAAACTTCCATCATTACAGGTGAATTGCCAATTAATGTTGTGTATTTTTTTTCAAGTTCTTCAGAAAGATGTTTTTGTGTATGAATAAGCTTAGTAACTTTAAGTTTAGATTGCCTAAGCTGATAAGCGGATTTTACGGTTGATATTAACTTAATTGGATCAAAGGGTTTCTGAATGAAATCTGTGGCACCTTCTTTCATAGCTTTTACGGCAAGTTCAACATCACCGTAGGCAGTAATTAATATTATTACAGCATTTAGATCGCTTTTTAAAATCTCCCTAAGCCAGAATATTCCTTCATTCCCGGTATTTATTCCTGCTGTAAAATTCATATCCAGAAGAATAACGTCAAATGTTCCTGAATGTAGTTGAGAAGTACATTTTGCAGGATTCTTTATAGTAATAACCTCTTCAAACTCTTGTCTTAGAATAAAAGAAAGCGATTTTAATATTCCTTCATTATCATCAATAACCAGTATTTTTCCTTTAAGCTTCGACATATTTAAATGATTATTAATCAGTTAGTGATTTGCTCTTCTTTTAAGCTTTACATTCCATATTAAGCGAGTATTATCAAAATTACAAAAAAGTGGATACTTATTGTACGTAGTGTATAAAAATTAAACACTTTTTAAAAGAATAAAATATTAAAAATGCAGTTAAGACACAGAAAATGAGGCGAATGAGTTAGTTGGCACTGGGATTGAATAAAAGTAATCAGATAGATAAATTGATTTTAATAATAATTATAAATAATTTTCAATTATGAAAACATTCCTAAAATTTTTCTTCCGAGTTAACTCGCGAAATAAAACATTTATGTTCTTAAATACTATGGGACTTGCTATTGGAATGGCAGGTTTTATAATGATAATGCTTTGGGTAAAAGACGAAATGTCTTATGATAAATACAATGAAAATGCTTCTCGTATTGTTAGGATTAAACTTGATTACAGTATTATGGGAGAAGATGATAATGCAATAGTTTGTCCTGCACCAATGGCGGCAGCATTAATAGCTGATTTTCCCGAAGTGGAGAATGCAGTTAGATTCAGAAATTATGGAAGTAGTACCATAAAATACGAAGATAAAAGCTTCAAAGAAAATCGAATTATCTTTGCTGACTCAACGGTATTCGATGTATTTACAATTCCCTTTGTTAAAGGAAACTCTAAAACAGCCCTTGTTGCACCAAAAACAATTGCAATTAGTGAATCGATGGCTAAAAAGTATTTTGGTGATGAAGATCCGATTGGAAAGCTTCTTAAATTTAATAATAGAACTGATTTTGAAATTACTGGAGTTTACAAGGACATTCCATCAGCTTCACATTTTCATTTCGATTTTATAGCTTCAATATATACTTATAATGAATGTTATCAGCCTGTTTGGGTTAGTTTTAATTTTATGACATATGTTTTGTTAAAAGAAGGGGTAAATCATAAAGATTTCGAAAGTAAACTATCCTTATTGGTAGAAAATTATATGGCTACCCAAATGTCACAGTGGATGGATTTGTCCTGGGAAGAAATACAAAAGAATGGTACATGGATGGAATTTAAAATACAAGAACTTGCTGATATTCATTTATATTCACATCATGACGATGAGCTTTCCGTCAATAGTGACATCATGTATATTTATATTTTCTTAGTTATTGCTTTGTTTATATTGTTTTTAGCATGTATCAACTTCACAAACTTGTCTACTGCAAAAGCAATTGCACGTTCCAAAGAGGTTGGTATGAGGAAAATTTTTGGAATAAGAACCATTAAACTTGTACGTAACTTTCTTTTAGAATCATTTATTGTTGTATTTATTGCTCATATTATAGCAATGATTTTGGTCGAAGTATCCTTACCATATTTTAATGAACTTTCAAGAAAATCACTCTCAATTAGTTATTTGGATCCTTCAATATTAATTGGTTTAATTGCATTAATAATAATAACCAGCCTTTTTGCAGGGAGTTATCCTGCATTTTATCTTTCATCATTCAAGCCTATTTCGGCTTTGAAAAATCAAGTTACTTCAGGCAAAAAGAAAACAAGATTTCGAAGTATTTTGGTAGTTGGGCAGTTTGTAATTTCAATCGTTTTACTAACTTCAACTTTGGTGTTAAATAAGCAGATGAGTTATATTCAGAATAAGAATATGGGTTTTGAAAAAGAAAATATGATTGCATTAAGAAATACGTATTTAATTGGCAATAGTATTGAAAGTTTTAAAGCAGATTTATTAAATAGTCCGGATATTAAAAAAGTAAGTATATCTAGCTTTCTTCCCATACCAAATAGTAGCAGTTCAAATACAGTTCTGTTTAAAGATGGAATTAAAACTCCAGAAATTGCAGCATACGAAGTTTGGAATATAGACTATGATTATGTGAGTACTTTAGGATTGAAAATTATTAAAGGAAGAGACTTTTCTAAAGATTTTTTGACAGATTCCACTTGTGTTTTAATTAATGAGGCAGCAGCAAAATCGTTTGGATGGGATGACCCAATTGGACAAATTGTTGGATTATCTACAGATGTTAATACCGAATTGGAAAACTACACAGTAATTGGTGTAATGGAAGATTTTAACTTTGAATCAGTTCACGATCCAATTAAGCCACTTGTTTGTTTTTTAAATAGAAGCAGGGGAGCAATGTCTATTAGAATGGAAGCTAATGCTGATATTCGATCTACCATAAAGTTTTTGGAAAAAAAATGGAAAGAGTATGCTCCAGATCAACCTTTTGAATACGATTTTTTCGATGAAAGTTTAAATCAAATGTATGCATCTGAAGTGAGGCTGGGAAGAATTCTTGTATCTTTTACAATCCTTGCGTTTTTAGTTTCTTGTCTTGGTTTGTTTGGATTAGCTTTATTCTCAACCGAACAACGTAAAAAAGAAATTGGAATTCGAAAAGTGAACGGAGCAAGTATTTCCCAAACTGTGATGCTTCTTTCGTATGATTTCACAAAGCTGGTTATTATCTCCTTTATTATTGCAGTTCCAATATCTTATTATGCAGTGAGCAAGTGGCTGGAAAACTTCGCTTATCGTACTAATATTTCGTGGTGGATCTTCGCAATTACAGGCTTGCTAAGCTATATTGTTGCCATGATAGCTATTACATACCAGTCGTATAAGGCTTCAGCAGCCAATCCTGTAGATACATTAAGAGATGAATAATGAATTAAAATGTTAAAGTGAAAGTGGTTTTTTCTTCGGGAACTGATTGAACCGATATACTTCCTCCATGCAATCGCATAATCTGTTGAGCAAGGCTTAGACCAATTCCTGAGCCTTGTTCTTTTGTTGTAAAGAATGGGATGAAAATTTGATCAATAATGTCATCTGAAATTCCAATTCCATTATCACTAATCTCAAGAATCAATTTTTCTTTTTCGTTTTGAAATGCTTTTAAAGTAATAAGTCCTGTGTTTGATTGAATAGCATCAATAGAATTCTTAAGTAGATTAATAAATATTTGTTCAATATAATTTTTATCGGCATTTAGTTCTAAATCAATAGGTTTGATGTCGTTTGTAAGTTTGATGTTTTTCTCATTAAGCTTTTCTTTCATCAGTAATTCAATATTGTAAAATAGTTCAGCAATTTTAAATTTTACGAAATTCATTTTCTTTAGCGACGAAATACTTCTGTAGTTATTTACAAATTCCATCAAACCTTCGCCTCTTTGCGATATGATATGCAAGCCTTCATATGTTTTTTCAATAATTTGATTAGAGATGTCTTCTTTTGAAATGGTAGCATTGGATTCTTTTTTGTAAAGTTTTTCCAATGATCCGGATAACGAAGTTATAGGCGATATGGTGTTATTTATTTCATGAGTTAGTACACGAATTAACTTATGCCACGATTCTATTTCTTTCTCTTCGAGTTCCGATTGGATATTTTGAAAAGAAACGAGCTTAAACTTATTTTGTTTTTGTTTAAACTCTGAAATTCTTATGGATAAAGGAATTGCTTTTGTCTTTCCTTTTATCATGATAGATTTTTCAACTCCTGCCAATTCATTCAGTAATATTTGGTAAAAATTTGGATGAATGTTTTCAAGTGCTTTAATATTGGAAATCCGATTTATATTTAAGAGTTCTAAAGCACTTTTATTTATTACATCAATGCGTCCTTTTTCGCCAATTGTAATAATTGCAGTTTGTGCGTTTTCTATTACCGATTTAAAATAGGATTGTTGAATCTCTTTTAACTCGGTTATGCTAAATAACTGATTTCGAATATATGAAATATCATTTCTAACTTTTTCGGAGATATACGGAAATATTTTATCGTGAAAAGCGAACGATGCGTCATTTGTTTTTAAAGCAGAAAAAAAGTCAGCAACTTCTGTATTGAATCTGTTTATATATTTTAATAACACATATATTTGTATGATTACTAAAATGATTAAGCTAATGACTGTAAACAATCGTTCGTCTGATTTTAAAAAGGGAACAAAGCCAATGCAGGTAGTTAGAATAATTAATATTCTAATAATTACCTGTATATAAAATTTTCTGCTTAGCATAATTACAGTTTGTATTTTTTTAGCTTGTTATACAAAGTTTGACGAGTCAGACCAAGCTCTTTTGCTGCATCAACCATTTTTCCAGAATTGTTAGCCAAAGCTCTTTCAATAGCTATTTTTTCTATCTCATCAAATTTCAAGGGCCAATCCGATTGTTTGCTTACTTGTTTTAGCATAAAATCATCGGGTTGTAAAGTGTTACCCGAACTTAAAATTACTGCTTTTTCAATAGTATGTTTTAATTCTCGAATATTTCCAGGCCATTGATAAGCTAACAATGTGTCAAGGGTATTGCTGCTGAATTTCAAGAGTGGTTTTTCGTATTTTAAAGCAAATGTTTTAAGATAATATTCTGCAATTTGAATAATATCATCTTTTCGCTCTCGTAACGGAGGAAGTTCAATTTGAACCGTATTTATTCTATAAAAAAGGTCTTCTCTGAATAAGCCTTGGTGTATGAGCTCATCCAAATTTTTATTAGTTGCTGTAATTAACCTGATATCAATTGGTATGGGAATATTACTTCCTATTGGAATTATTTCTCTTTTTTGTATGGCAGTTAATATTTTGGATTGTAAAGAAACAGGAATGTTTCCAATCTCATCTAAAAACAATGTTCCCCCCGATGCAATTTCAAATCGACCTGTTCGATCTTCTTTTGCATCGGTAAAAGCGCCTTTTTTATGTCCAAATAATTCGCTTTCGAACAATGTTTCCGTGATGGTTCCTAAATCAATACTGATCATGGGTTTTGAAAATCGTTTTGATTTTTTGTGAATTTCTTTGGCAATAAGTTCTTTTCCTGTTCCGTTCTCGCCCAATATTAATACATTCGCATCGGTTGTTGCTACTTTATCAATTAAAGAATAAATCTTATTCATTGATGGAGATGATCCTATAATCCTTTCGGCTGATTTGTTTATTTCGGCACTTAGCGATTCTTTTTCCTTGCCCAGTTTTTTAATTTCGAGTTGCGATTGACGAATTTTTAGTGCTGATTTTAAGGTTGAAATTAATTTTTCGTTATTCCAGGGTTTGATAATAAAATCGGTGGCGCCTTCTTTAATTGTTCTTACAGCTAAATCCACGTCGCCATAAGCTGTAATCAGAATAATTACAGCATTATTATCGATTTTTAAAATTTCGTTTAACCAAAATATTCCTTCGTTTCCGGTGTTTAAGCCACCCGAAAAGTTCATATCCAGCAAAACGATATCATAGTTTACTTTTTGATATTCCGATAGTATTATATTGGGATTTGAAATGGTTTTAATAATTTCAAATTCGTTTTCTAAAAGTATGTCGAGCGATCGAAGAATGCTTTTATCATCATCAACTATTAAAATTTTCCCTTTACTTTGCATTAATGTAAGTTAATTGTGAGTTTTTATGTAAAATAATTTAACCTAAATGTAAAATATTTTTACATAATAAAAAATTTTATCTGAATTGATTTGTGTTAACTAATTGCAATACAGTGAATAATGTTTATTGGCACTTTTCTTGGCATTCCACAGGAAATATGTCAAATTAAAAAAATAAAAATATGTTACGCAATTTCTTCAAAGTATCCATTCGAAATTTAATAAGGAATAAAACTTATTCTGTTATTAATATATTAGGATTATCCATAGGGATGGCCTGTAGTATTATCATTTTTCTTTTCATTTTTGATGAACTAAGTTATGATAAATTCAACAAAAAAGCCGATCAAATTTATAGAGTAGGTATTGATGCCGAAATGCAAGGACGTCGGACAAAGGGTTTTATCACGGGAGCTCCTGTTGGTAGAACATTTGTAACAGAAATACCGGAAGTGAAAAATTCTACCAGAATTATAAAAGCTCCAATGGGGCAGGATGAAGCGGTTGTAAAATACGGTGATAAGAAGTTTGTTGAAGAAAATGTGGTTTTCGTTGACAGTTCATTTTTTAATATTTTTGATGTAGAGTTTGTTGAGGGTTACGCCAAAAGCATTCTAAACAATCCTTACCAGGTTGTTATCACTGAAAGTATAGCTAAAAAGTATTTTAATGATCAAAATCCTGTAGGAAAATCATTAACCATTTTGGAAAACGAATACCTTATTCAGGCAGTAGTAAAAGATTGCCCATCTAACACTCATTTTCACTATAAAATATTGGCATCACTGGTATCACTGCCTATAGCGGAAAGTCAAGGATGGATAATTAATAATAATTTGTATACCTATTTATTACTTGAAAAAGGGGTGGATACTAAACAGGTAAAAAATAAAATGCTTGAAGTTGCTTTTAAATATATTGAGCCCGAGCTACAGAATATAATTGGTGTCAGCATAGAGCAATTTAAAAATGCTGGTAATACTTATGATTATATTCTTCAACCTTTGACCGATATACATCTAAAATCGCATACTAATTATGAGATCGAAGCAAATTCAAGTATAGTGTATGTTTATATTTTTTCAATAATAGCAGCCTTTATTTTATTTATTGCAATTATCAATTTCATGAACTTGTCAACTGCCCGATCTGCTACCAGGGCAAAGGAAGTTGGTTTGAGAAAAGTGATTGGAGCCCAACGAAGAAACTTGTTTTATCAGTTCCTTTTTGAATCAATTATATTGAGTTTAATTTCATTAATTGTTGCAATGGTTATAACAGAATCGGTACTAGGAGTATTTAACAGTTTTACATTAAAAGATTTATCCATTGGTTATTTGTCAAATTTTTATGTTTTACCATCATTATTGTTGTTAGCTATTGTTGTTGGAGTTATTTCTGGATTATACTCAGCAAGTTATTTATCATCATCAAAAATACTAAATGTATTAAAAGGAAAAGTTTTATCAGGAGGTAATAACAGTTGGTTCAGAAGTGCATTGGTCATATTTCAATTCTCTATTTCAATAACCTTGTTCATATGTACATTTGTAATTTATAGTCAGTTAAATTTACTTCGAAACAAAGATATTGGCTTTAATAAGAAAAATATTGTTGTAATTGAGAAGTCAAATGCTTTAGGAGAATCCATGGAGTCTTTTAAACATGAATTAGAGTCAAATCCGTTTGTAAAAAGTGTAACTGCATCAAGTACATTACCTGCACGTGCGTTTGGAAACTTGCCTCTTACCGTTGAAGGAGAGAAAGATAATAAATCATATGTACCATGCGTGATATCTGTTGATCCTGATTTTGCTAAAACTTATCAACTAACAATAAAAGAAGGTAGGTTTTTTTCAGATGATTTTGCATCAGATACTTTTGCTGTAGTTTTAAATGAATCAGCTGTTAAGGAATTTGGATTACAGGAGCCTGTCGTAGGAAAAAGATTGATAACATCAATCTATGGACAAACCTATCATTGGGAAATAATAGGTGTTGTAAAGAACTTTAATTTTAGGTCTTTACATCAGGATGTTAATCCTTTAGTATTGGCAAGCCCATTTATAAGGGGAACAAATCTTATTTCTGTAAAATTGAAAGATGGAATTAGCAAAGAGTCATTGGATTTTATACAGGAAAAGTGGAATAAATTCGTATTAGATACGCCTTTGGATTATTCCATCATGGAAGATAATTTTAATAATCTACATAAAGAAGAATTTAGAACTGGTGATATTTTTACAATATTTTCGATTCTGGCAATATTTATAGCATGTTTAGGATTATTTGGTTTAGCATCATTTATTACCGAACATAAAACAAAAGAGATCGGAATTCGAAAAGCGATGGGAGCTGAAACATTTAAAGTTGTGGGTTTGTTATTGAAACAATTCACAAAATGGGTTATTTGGGCTAATGTAATTGCATGGCCTGTAGCATATTTTTTAATGAAGAAATGGTTGATGAATTTTGCTTACCAAGTAGAAATAAAATGGTGGATTTTTATCGTATCTGCAATTCTGGGCTTGTTAATTGCGATCTTTACAGTGAGCTTTCAGGCAATTAAAGCAGCCAGAGCTAATCCTGTAGATAGTTTAAGATATGAGTAGTTACTTTAAAAAATTAAAGTAAATGAAGTGCCGGTTTTAGGAATCGATTGAACCGAAATACTTCCACCATGCAAACGCATAATTTGTTGAGCAAGGCTTAGACCAATTCCTGAGCCTTGTTCTTTTGTTGTGAAAAAAGGAAGAAAAATTTCTTCTATAAGTTCTTCAGAAATCCCGATTCCGTTATCTGTTAACTCAATGATTATTTTCCCAAAATTATTTTCAGAAGCAGTAATTGAAATTTCTGTACATTCTGCTTCTATTGAATTTTTAATCAGATTAATAATAACTTGTTCAATCTGATTCTTGTCAATATGTGTATCCTGAATTTGCCCTTCAATATTTGATTTGAATTTTATATTTCTTTCTTTAAGTTTTTCATTCCAAAACAATTCAATATTGGAAAATAAATCCTTCATATTTACTTTTTTCAAATTGGGCTTTGGTATTCTTGACAAGGATCTGAATTTGTCTATAAACTCCTGAATACCAATATTTCTTTCTTTAATAATTCTTAAACCCGAAGAAATGTCGAGAAGCATTTCATTATTTAGATCTTTTAATTCGCGAGTTTTATTAGTCGAGGGATTTGTAATAATTTCATTTAAAGTGTCAATAGTAGATGAAATCGGACCAATAGAATTCATTATTTCGTGACGTAAAATCTGCACTAACTTTTGCCACGATTCCAGTTCTTTCTGATCAAGTTCATTCTTTATATCTTGTATTGTAATTAGTTTAAGATTTTGATCTTTTGTTTTAAAATTGGTTGCTCTAATTATTAATTGTGTTATTTTATTATTGTAATTTATTTTTAAAAGCTTTTGATCCGAAGGTTCAATTCCGTTTAAGATAGATTCAAATTCAGGATTGATTGCATTTAATTTAGATATTTTAGATAAGCTATCAATATTAAGAAGTTCCCTGAAAGCTTTATTACACAATTTAACTTTTCCATTTTCATCAAAACCCAGTAAGCCAACTGTTGCATGCTCTGTAACTGTTTTAAAATAGATATCCTGCTGAATATTTTGCTCTTTAAGTCTAAGGATTTCTTTATTAACATTCTGCAGCCGTTTACTTAGTCTAAAATAATCCTGATTTTGAAATTCATTACTTAATATTATAGATGAATCATCATATTTTATAGAATCGAAAAATGATATGAGATCTCTATTAACGAAGTTTAATCTGCGAATTAAAAAAATTATTTGTAATAAAATAAAAACCAGAATGTTGATATTGATTATAATGTCATGGTATTTATTATTAGCAATGGGTAATAATAAACAGCTTCCGGATAAAAGAAGCGTGCGAAAAATTAAATTGAAATAGAGATTTTTAAATATCATATTTTTCTATTTTTCGATATAAAGTTTGTCGGCCTACCTTTAGTTCCTTTGCAGCTTCACTTATATTCCAGTTATTTCTGCCCAAAGCTTTTTTAATAATAATTTTCTCTGCTTCTTCCAACGAAAGAGGTTTATTAAAATCAGAATCTGCTTGAGATGTTTTATCGAACATAAAATCTTCTACTGTTAGTGTAGTGGTTTCCGATAAAATTATTGCTTTCTCAACCGTATGTTTTAATTCACGAATATTTCCGGGCCATTTGTAAGATAAAATTTTATCCATGGCTTGGTTGTTTATTTTTATTCCGGGTTTATTATATTTATTTGAGAATAAGAGCAAGTAATGATTTATTAATGGTGCAATATCATCAGTTCTTTCCCTTAAAGGAGGTAATGTAATTTTTACTGTGTTTATTCTGTAAAGTAAATCTTCTCTAAATAAGTTTTCCGAAATAAGTGAGTTTATATCTTTATTTGTTGCTGTAACCAATCTAATATCAATTGGTATTGGCTTATTTGATCCCATTCGGGTAATTTCACGTTTTTGCAAAGCCGTTAGGAGTTTTGCTTGCATCATGTAAGATAAGTTTCCAATTTCATCTAAAAACAAAGTACCTCCATTTGCAGCTTCAAATTTACCAATACGATCTTCTTTTGCATCTGTAAATGAGCCTTTGGTATGACCAAAAAGCTCGCTCTCAAAAAGATTTTCGCTTAATGATGCCATATCAACAGATAAGAAAACTTCATTTTTTCGATTTGATAAAGCATGGATTTTTTGAGCAATGAGTTCTTTCCCTGAGCCATTTTCTCCTAAAATCATAATGTTAGCATCAGTTTTTGCAACTTTAGCCACAGTTTTTATAATTTTATCCATTTCTGCTGACTTATAAATTAGCTGTGCCTCATTAAAAGTATTTTGGTTTAGAGCCGTTTTCTGATTTTCAAGCTCTTTTACTTTTAAATTTGATTTTCTTAACTCAAGAGCCGCATGAATAGTTGCTAAAAGTTTTTCATTATTCCATGGTTTCTCAATAAAATCAAATGCTCCCAATTTAATTGCTTTTACAGCTAACTCAGAATCACCATATGCTGTAATCATTATTACAGGAATATCTTTTAAACGCTTTTTAATTTCTGATAACCAAAAAAGTCCTTCATTACCAGAATTAACCCCCGCCGAGAAATTCATATCTAACAATATAATATCGAATTCCTTACGTAATATTATTGTTGTAATTTGATTAGGATTACTTAGAGTAGTAATTTCCTGGAACTTGTATTTTAAAAATAATTTTAGTGAATCTAATACACTTTGATTATCATCGATTATTAATACTCTTCCTTCTTTGTTCATCTTTTTATAACTTAACACTCAAAATTAAGAAGTATAATTTTATATTCAAAATGAATTGTATGATTATGGAACACTTGTTGTATGATTTTGGTGCAAGAGTATAAGGTTAAAAGAATGCATATTGAATATAATAATCAGGAAATCAGGCGTGTAAAAGTTTTGGCATGTTTATGGAATAAATAAGTCGAAACTAAAAAATAAAGGATATGTTCATAAAGAATTTTATATTAACAATAAGATTGATGTTAAGAAACAAATTATTCTCAACACTAAATATTGTAGGATTATCTTTTGGATTGGCTTGTACAATCCTTTTATATCTATGGATTAAAAATGAAGTAGGGTATGATTCATACCATAAGAAAATAGATCGAATTCATCTGGTACAACATTGGCAGCATCATGGTAATGATAGGAGCGCAATTTCGGTTACTGAGGCTCCATTGGCACCAGCTTTTAAGGAAAAGTATCCTGAAGTTGAATTAACGGCAAGATATTTTACGAGTTATGGAAAGCAAATAAGTTATGAGGATAAGAAGTTAGTAAAACATCTTCGCAGGGCGGATCCCGATTTGTTAGATATTTTTACATGTCAGTTCATTTATGGAAGCAAAGACGGTTTTACTAATGGAGTAAAAAACATAATCATCTCCGAGAGTATTTCAAAACAATTTTTTGGAGATATTAATCCGGTAGGTAAGGTGTTAATGTTAGAAAATAAATTCGCTTATACAGTTCAAGGGGTATTTGAAGATTTTCCGGATAATGTAACTTTTTCATTTGAATTAATGGTTCCGTTTGAAGATAACACGGATTTTGGTCAATATTGGGGTGATTGGGGTACTAATTGGTGTTATACCTTTGCTCTTTTAAAAGAAGACGTAGATTATACCGATTTTGGGGAAAAAATTGTTCATTTTTTAGAGGATAGTAAAAATAATCCGGAAGGTTATAAAGACGAAGTGTTCTTACGTCCATTAAAACGCTTATATCTGTATGATATTGATGGTGGAGGTCCAATTGAAATGGTAAGGTTATTCGGGATGATTGCTATTTTTATAATATTAATTGCATGTTTTAATTATACAAATCTTGCAACAGCAAGGGCTGAGGGTAGGGCAAAGGAAATTGCTCTTCGAAAAGTTTTAAGTTCATCAAAAGGAAGATTAATTCGACAATTTTTGGGTGAATCTTTCATCTTTACTTTTTTGGCGCTTAATTTTTCTCTCATAATAGTTAGGCTAATGTTGCCATTGTTTAATTCAATGTCGGGAAAAAATTTATCATTAAATTATTTAAACCCAAGCATATTGATTAGTCTGTTGATAGTATGGATATTTACCAGTTTTGTTGCAGGATTATATCCAGCATTTGTTCTGTCATCTTTCAAAATAACAGATACTTTAAAAGGAGCAAAAGCTCAAGGAGTAAAAGGAGGCCTTTTAAGAAAGGTACTTGTAATTATTCAGTTTTCATTATCCATTGGATTAATTATTAGTTCAATTGTTGTAAACGAACAGTTAAATTTTCTTAAAAATAAAGAGCTTGGCTTAGAAAAAGAAAACTTGATTTATATGACGATTAAAGGAGAGGTAGCAGACAAATACGATATTATAAAAAATGAACTACTTTCAAATAATAATATAGAAAGTATAACAAGAACATCTCATGATCATCCTTATGCAATAGGACGTTCAGGTGCAGGCCTGGAATGGGAGGGGAAAGATCCTGATGTTGATCCTTCAGTATATTATATGGACACTGACGAAGATTTCATTAATGCATTTAAAATTAAGCTTTTAAGTGGGAGGTATTTTTCACCTGAATTTGTTTCTGATTTAAATGTGGAAGAGACAAATATCCATAATGTGGTAATAAATAAAACCTTTGCAGAAATAATAGGCACAGATGCAATAACCGAAAAGATATTATCATGGGGAAATATGAAATGTCCAATTATTGGAGTTGTTGATGATTTTCTTTTTTTACCAGCTGATCGGGAAATGCATCCATTAATTATTTTCTATCAAGAACCTATTAGATATATCTATATTAGAATTTCTGGAAATGAAACTTCTTCAACCATAAGTTATATTAAATCCGTTTTTGAAGAACATAACCCAGCATTTGCATTCGATTATGGATTTCTAGATGAGAGTTATGATACTTTATATAGAGATGAAGAAAAAGAAGGTAAGATAATGAAGTCATTTACTATTTTCGCAATATTTATATCTTGTTTAGGATTATTTGGTTTAGCTGCATTTTCTGCCCAGAAAAGAACTAAAGAAATCGGTATACGAAAAGCCCTGGGAGCTCCTGTAAAAAGTATTATCTTGATGCTTGCAAAAGAAATGACAAAGTGGATTCTCATTTCAAACATAATTGCATGGCCTATTGCTTACTATTACATGAATAACTGGTTAAATAATTATCCATATCATTATGAACTTACTATATGGGTATTCGTATTTGCTGGAGTAGCAGCATTTATTTTGTCTTTATTAACTGTTATTTTTCAAGCATTGGTTGCGTCAACCAAAAATCCTGTGGAAAGTTTAAGATATGAATAAGCTATTTATTTAATTTATATAACCAGCAATAACAATTGCTGGTTATTTTATGCACGAAAATGTACATGAATGTACATTTTCGTGCATAAAATATTTAAGGTGAATTCCGCTAAGATAAAGATTGTTAATGGTTTATGTGTTTGTGGCACAATGTATGATAAATTTATCTTTTGTTAGTTGTAATTTTTTAAACGAGAAACTAACTTATAATAACAAATAAAGTTGAATTGGATCATTATAAATACTTTAACATTTCTTTAACTAAATGGTTATTGATTTTAATAATAATTAGTAATAAGTTTGTACGAACGATTTCGTAGAAAAACAAATTAAACCAAATATTATGTTTAAAAACCTTATTAAAACAGCTTTCCGAAATATTTTAAAAGACTTTGGATATAGTGGTCTAAATATTTTAGGACTTACACTGGGAATAGCCAGTGCTTTATTCTTGATAATTTATATCTCTAACGAGCTTAGTTATGATAAATACCATGAAAATGCAGAACGTATTTATCGTGTAGCATCACATATTAAAGAAACAGATGATGAGTTTACATGGATTGTTGCTCAAGTTCCATTTGCACCTCAGGTGGTTGTTGATTATCCTGAGGTTGAACATGCTGTTCGATTTATTGATGCTGGAAGAGAATTGTTTAAGTATGAAGATAAGGAGTTTTATGAGGAAAGCTTCTATTATGTTGACTCAAATGTTTTTGAAGTCTTTACTTACGAATTAATAAAAGGAAATTCTGCTGATGCTTTATTAGAGCCAAATACAATGGTTTTAACTGAAACTGTTGCTGCAAAATATTTTGGTAAAGAAGACCCAATTGGAAAAACTCTGGTTAACGGAGAGGATACATATAAAGTTACTGGTATTATAAAGGATGTACCTTACAATTCTCATTTTCGATTTGATGGTTTATTATCAAGAAGCAGTTTACCAAAAGATTTTGGAAATAGCTGGGGAAATTTTGGTGTTTATACATACATAATGTTGCCTGAAGGATTAGACTATAAACAGTTTGAATCAAAAATTCAGGAAATGTATGGTAAATATATGGCAGAAATATTCGAAAGTATGGGAATAAGTATCGAATATATTTTAGATCCAATACTTGATATTCATTTAAAATCAACAAGTTCCGGTGAACCCGAACCAACGGGTAGTTATGCATATGTATTAATTTTTGCAATTGTTGCTTTATTTTTCATTTTAATTGCAGCCATGAATTACATGAACCTGGCAACAGCCAGATCAACAAAACGAGCTCGGGAAGTTGGTCTTCGAAAAGTAGTAGGTTCACATAGAGGAAGTTTGATAATTCAGTTTATAACAGAGTCTGCTTTATTTACATTTATTTCATTAATTCTGAGCATAGTGTTGGTAGTATTACTTCTGCCACAGTTTAATCAACTAGCCGGAAAATCATTTGAAATTAGCGTTCTTTTAAGTCCTGTAATTATTGCAAGTGTTATAGGTGTAATTGTTGTTATTGGAATATTCGGAGGAAGTTATCCTGCTTTTTATTTATCCAAATTTAGCCCATTAATAGTAATGAAAGGTGAAATTACGAAGGGCTCTTCTGGTAGTTTATTCAGAAAAGTGTTGGTAGTAATTCAGTTTACTATTTCTGTTGCAATGATTGTTTCTACTCTGGTTGTATTTAAACAGTTAAATTATCTGAAAACAAAAGACTTGGGTTATGATATGAATAATGTCATTAGTCTTCAGTTTACAACAAGAGACATGATTGAAAAATATCCAGTTTTAAAACAAGCTTTACTCGAAAACCCAAATGTAAAATATGTTAGTTCTACTGGCACTAGAGTTGGAGACGGTTCCGGAAAAATAATAATGAATGTTGAAACTGATGATGGAATGCAACAACGAGGTGTTAATTTAGCAGGAATTGATCACGATTTCATTGAAACATTAGGAATAACAATGATTAAAGGGCGAGATTTTCAGGAAGATATGCCATCTGATACTTTACTTGGAGTAATTGTAAATGAAACAATGGCAAAGAGATTAAATTGGACTGACCCAATTGGTAAGAGGGTTGAATTACAGGGACGAAATGGTCAGGATTTTTTAAGAGCTACAGTTGTTGGAGTTATGAAAGATTATCACCAAACAGGCATGTATAACGAGATTGAAACACTATTGTTCTATTACAGAATGAATAATAGATTGGTTTATGCAAAACTTAATGGTCAGGATGTTCAGGAAACTATACGATATATAGAAACCCGATGGAATGAAATTTTTCCACAGCAGCCATTTGAATACTCATTCTTATCAGATCGTTTTAATGAACAATTTGGTGCAGACGAAAAACGCGGGTTTATTTTCACTTTATTTACAGTCTTGGCAATCCTAATTGCCTGTTTAGGTTTATTCGGACTAGCTTCTTACACTGTTGAACAAAGAACCAAAGAAATTGGAATTAGAAAAGTTGTTGGTGCATCAGAAGGTACAGTTGTAAAGTTAATTTCAAAGGAATTCTTAATATTAGTTTCGATCGCAATTCTGATAGCGTTTCCACTGTCTTTTTATTTTATGAGAGACTGGTTACAGCAATTTGTTTATAGAACCAACCTCGGTTTGTTTATATTTATTTTGGCAGGATTAATTACTATAGCAATTACCTTTGTAACAATAAGCTTCCAGGCATGGAAAGCAGCAAATACAAATCCGGCAGAATCATTAAGAGTAGAATAATTTCTATCATATATTGTTGAAAGAGCGACTTTTTTAGGTCGCTCTTTTTTATTCCCTCTCAATGAGTACATTTTTGAACAGTTGTGTGCAGTAACGGACACTTTTTACAAGCGTCGAATCATTACAAATGCCAGTATATCAATATTATATAATCTTCGGAATACAATTTGAGTATTAGTTTTAATAATTATTAAAAACAACAAAATGCTTAAACATAATTTAAAGATAGCATTAAGGAATATTATTAAAAACTGGAAATATTCGCTTATAAATATCGGTGGACTCGCCATTGGACTGGCAAGTTTCGTTTTGATTGTTTTGTATATAAATGATGAGCTAAAATACGATTTGCATCACGAAAATGCTGAAAATATATATCGTGTAAATAGATTATATAATAGCAATAATGTGGATGAAGATGCAGCGACTGTTTCATTTCCTGCAGGACCGACTTTAGTAATGGATTATCCGGGGATCGTAAAAAGTCAGGTTAGGTTCTTTAACCAGTTAAGAAATCAATGGTTTTTTGATTATCATAAAAGCGATGATGAGATAATACGTTTTAACGAACCACGATTCATGTTGGCTGATTCTACTGTATTTGATATTTTCACGTTTCCTTTTATTGAAGGAAATCCTGAAACTGCTCTCGACAGACCTAATACAATTGTAGTAACGGAATCAACCGCAAAAAGATATTTTGGCAATGAGCCTGCAATTGGTAAGGTGCTTCGGGTTGAGGAAGGGCTTGATTTTGAAATTACAGGCGTAATAGAAGATCTTCCAACTCAATCTCATTTTAAGATTGATATTTTAGGATCACTTAACACTTTTCGCCAGTTTAATAGAAACGGACAATTTCCTCAAACCTGGATCTGGAATCCTTGTTGGACTTATGTTCAACTTGAAGATGGAGTAAATCCAAATACTTTGGATGAAAAATTCCCTGAATTTTATCTGAATCATTATATTGACTTGAAAGATGCTGATGTAACTCTTTATTTGCAATCGCTTACTGATATTCATTTAAAATCACATCATTTATACGAAATGCGACCAAATAGTAACATTGTTTATGTATATATTTTATCAATAGTAGCTGCAATTATACTTATGCTTGCATGCATTAACTTTATGAATTTAGCTACAGCAAGTTCAGCAGGAAGAGCTAAGGAAATAGGATTAAAGAAAGTGTTTGGTAGTTTAAAAAAGAAATTGGTTTTACAGTTCTTAGGTGAAGCTGTTGTGCAAAGTTTTATTGCAATGCTTATTGCATTAATATTGGTTGAGCTTCTATTACCCGGTTTCAATAATTTTACTGGCAAAAACATTATATCAGCTTTTTTAGTTGAGCTAAAAATTGTTGGGTTTATATTTGCTGTAGCTTTGGTAGTTGGGATAATAGCAGGTGTTTACCCTGCGTTTATTCTTTCATCATTTAAACCATTAAAGGTTTTAAGAGGATCTTTAAGTAATGGTGCAAAATCAGGTAAAGCAAGAAAAGTATTAGTGATTGTTCAATTTTCTATTTCAATTAGTCTTATCATAGGTAGTTTAGTTGTATATGCACAATTAGAATTTCTAAGAAATGCTGAATTAGGATTTAATAAGGATCATATAATAAACATTGAACGAGTTGGTCCCTTATTTAGAAATTATGAGGCTTTTAAGCAAGAATTATTAAGTCATAAAGATGTTGAATACGTAACTGGGGCAGAAGACTATTTAGGAATAAATCATAATACGCGTGATTACGAAATTGAAGGCTTAACCTGGGCAAAGGTTTTATATCCCTGCATTTTTAGTTGATTGGGATTTTGTAGAGACTTTTGATATTAAAGTTGTTGAGGGACGTGCGTTTTCAAGAAAATTTCCGGGTGATACCATTAATGCTGTTATGATTAATGAAACAATGGTCAGTGATTTAGGATGGACAAACGAAGAAGCAATTGGTAAAAAGATTATTTCTCGTGATGGTGATGAAAGTGTGATTGGTGTTTATAAAGATTTTCATGCTATGTCATTACATCGTCCGGTAAATAAATTTATATTAGATATGCCAAGACGACCGGTTTTTGCTTCTCGTGTAATTTCAATCCGATTTAGTTCAAATAATTATAAAGAAGTATTAAAGCACATTGAAAATACTTGGACCGAATTTGTTCCAACTCGCCCATTTGAGTATCAGTTTTTTGATCAACAATTGGATGAACTTTACATTGATGAGTTAAGATTTGGTCGATTCTCACTTATGTTAACAATCCTAGCAATTATTATTGCCAGTATGGGATTGGTTGGATTAACATCATTTCTTGCAGAGCAACGTACAAAAGAAATTGGAATTAGAAGAGCGTTAGGATCTTCTTCCTGGGCAATAATTAAATTAATGGCCAAAGAATTTTTAATACTACTTTTAGTAGCCAATTTAATTTCTTGGCCAATTACATATTATTTCACTAATAATTGGCTGGAAAGTTATGCAAAACATATTTCAACAAACTGGTGGTTATTTATAATGTCTGGTATATTAACAATGTTTATTGCAATGACAATTATTGCTTATAGAGCTTACAAAACGGCCTTGTTAAACCCTGCACAAACTTTGCGTTACGAATAGTTTATATATTAAATATCATTATAATGAGCCTTTAATTGTTAAAAAAAATCTTTATCGATTAAAGGTTTTTTTATTTAATAACTGACAAAATTTCCGAAAAGAAATAACGGCATATATATTGATATGTAGATTTATCAATATAAAAATTATTTAAACCAATAAAAGAACATTATTATGTTAATGACAAATTTAAACCATGTTGAAAGTGCCGATAATCACAAAAAAATTCTCGAAGAAAATGAAAATGTAATGATATGTTGTGGTAGAATGGGACCTATGTGCTTACCTGTGTATGATGTTATGGAAGAACTTCAGGAAAAATACACAAATGTAAAATTCTTTGATATGGAGTTTGATAGTCCGGAAGCACATGTTATTAAAAATGCACCTGAATGTGCCGGATTTATGGGATTACCATTTACTATGTATTATAAAGATGGCAAAGTTGTTCAGGCAACCACAAGTATTCAGAACATGGAGCAAGTTGTTTCAGTTTTGGATGAGAAATTCGGAAAACCTGAATAATTCAGAAATAATATATTCTGACAGATATGGAAGAAATTTATGATGTAATTATATTAGGAGCAGGGCCTGCAGGATTATCTGCAGGCATTTATGCTTCAAGGGCAAAGCTAAAAACTTTACTCCTTAACGAAGGTACGGTTGGTGGTCAGGTAATACTTACGCACGAAATAGCTAATTATCCAGGTGTTGAAAAAACAAATGGTTTTCAGCTTATTAATACCATGAAAAAACAGGCAAAAGAGTTTGGATGTACTATTAAAGCAAACTTAAATATTACTGGCATTAACTTGTCAA
>DAOUTQ010000059.1 GCA_030668615.1 Bacteroidales bacterium
TAATTTCCCTAAAAACCCTAGAGCTCCATTTTTATCATATTCATGATTGAGCTTATTAGCCAGATAATTTAAAATAATATTGGCTGGACAAATATCATAAGCCAATCTTTGTTCGTTTTCTTCGAATGAAATATTTGCAAACCCACCAAGGTTGACATAGAAATCGTAATTATTAAAAAGAAGTTTGTCGCCAATGGGAACTAATGGAGCTCCTTGACCACCCAACGCAACATCCATCGATCTGAAATCAGAAATAGTTGTAATATTTGTTATAGCTGCTATCTCATGTCCGTCGCCAATTTGTAGTGTTAATTTTTTTTCAGGCTGATGAAATACAGTGTGTCCATGAGAAGCTATTAGATCAACTTTAAAATCAGTTTCATGTAAAAAGTCATTAATAGATTTTCCAATAAAATGTCCTAATTCTTTATGAAGAATAGAGAGGTCATATCCGGTAACTACATGAGCATTTGACAATCTGTTTTTCCATTCATCAGAATATTCAATGGTTTCAGATTTTAGAATTTCAAAGCTCCATTTGTTCTTGTATTTAAAATCACAAAGAACAATATCAAGGCCATCTAAAGATGTCCCAGACATTACTCCAATAGTTTTATATGCTATCATTTTCTATTTATTAATAGTCCTGAATAGTATTATGGATGGCTCTGTCAAGTATTAAATAAAGATTGTCTGTTTGTTGCTCTTCTGCCGGTTGAATAATCATTTCCGTATTATCAAATCCTTTAAGTAAATAATTATTAATAGCTAAAGGATATTTTGGAGTAGAGTAGCCTTCCCATTTTGCAACAGGAATAACTCCTTCGTTATTATAAACTGTAATCTTAATATTTATTTGAGGATAAGTAACTTTATAGTCAATATCTTCAAATAACTCAGGGCTTTCTTCTCTTTTTTTCTTTGTAAGTGATTCAAACTCTACTTCTACTTTAAAATAAAAATGCGAAAATCCTTTTTTTAATGCTTCACGTATATTTGTTTTAGGGTAACCAAAATCATCATATTTTACTTCACGCATAAAAGTATTTACAGGAAGTATCTCCATCTCCAGTTCATTTTGGAGATTATCTTTTAAGTAATAAAACAGAGTATGCACAAAAATAGCTTTGAGTTTTTCATTTCCTGGGTCATTATATGTCTCTATATTGTCTATAAAAGATTCCATATCAGACAATTCTTCTATTAAATCATTGGATATAGATAGATTATAACTAAAAAGCGAAAACTGCTTATTTCTAATATTTTGACCAAATAATGTTGTGGAAAATATAACAATAACAACAAGTAGAAAATATCTTTTAGTTTGCATACGATTGATTTTAAATTGATATGTGATTAAAGTGCCTGTAATTAACAAAGTTAAAAATTAAATAATTACTTTCATTTAAAAACTATATTTTTTCCAAACAATTGATTTCCAAAAGAACAATTTAGAAGCTTCTGCTTCCAATTCATTTCCATTTGCATAGTTTATTTTCAAATTTAACTCTATTCCTTTTTGGGGTGCATAAATTGTGCCATCAATCCATTGTTTTAAATTTGAATCATATTCAAGATCTGAAATAATTATTTTACCAATTAATTCGTCCTTTCGGTTTGACTTATCTGGATTTTTAACATCCTTCGTTTGTCCATCATTAAAACCTGATAAATCAATAATCTTACCATAGAATTTATTATTCTTTTTAAAGATTTCAATTCTAATATTATCAGGTAAAATCCATTTGCCAATGATTTTGTCTCCAGAATCATTATTGGATTTAAATGAAGAGAGTGTTATAAATAGTAGTATTACTACCGATTTACTTATTATCTTTTTCATTGTTGTTTTCTTAATCAATTGTTAATCATCAATTGTTTTTTATTAGAAATTATATTTAAGTTTAGCATATATCATAGAGTTTTCTGAGTATTGTCCGAATCGGCCATCTGAATCTCCAACAAAAATATTTGATCCTAAAAGGATTGAAAAACTGTCATCAAAATCGTAAGATATTTTTGGACGTATCAAAGCATCATTGTTTGTTAATCCTATGTATGAGAATAATTCAAGATGAAGAGTTTCGCGTAATAAATCGTATCGGGCCATAAATGTCATTGTGTTGTCAATTTCTTCATTTACAATGTTTTTGTCATAGTCGAAAATTGTTTGCTGTATAAACTGTGTACTTAAGTTTACACCTCCGATAATAAAATCCAGACCAGCTAAATAATGTAAATAATCTTTTTGAATTATCGCATCAATCTGTAAAGGATCTTCGGTCTGGAAATATTTTCCGTTATAATAAGCAGCTTCTCCGCGTAAAATAACACCTTTAATTTCCGTGCTAAATGAACCTCCTCCAACAGATAATCGATGATGTTCTGGTGTTATATTTAATCCCGTTAGCTGCATTGTAGCAGGATCAATAGTTTTTTGTATATGCATTGTTGGATAATCATCCCAGGTGTATGCTCCCATGATTTCAAAATCAATTTTTGATGTCATTGCTGAGTATTTTACAAATACTTCGCTGTTTTTCAGGCTTGGGTCAATATATTCTTTTGAATAATCAAAAGTTGGAGCTATTGGGAAATCTGGTGCTGTATACCAAATAGAACTTTCAGGTGGAGTTTCTGTTGGTGTAATTACTGGCATCCATATAACTTCAAATGTACTATTACCAATGTAATAGTCAAATTTAGTAGCAATTACACCAGTTCTTATTTCGTCAAAATCGGGTAAAAGAAATTCGGTAAGATTCAATGGTGAAACAATATCAGTAATAAAAACACCATCGGCTTTACCCCAAACAACTTGTTGTTTACCAATACGTAAATCGAAATTGTTAAAATATAGATTCAGATAAAGCTCCCTTAATCGAAGATTTAAACTGTCAGAATTATAATGATAAAGCATTGGATTTGCCTTAAAAGCAATTTTATCTCCTGATTTGCTAATATCAAGATTAAAAGTGTTTTGCAGAATAGTAAAATCACCGTTATCGTATAAAACACCAGTGTAGTTTCTTGCAAATCCCGAAATATCAGGATTTTGTGCTATTGCAAATTGGCTTGCCATTAAAAGCAATATTAGTATTAGTCTCTTTGTTTTCATATTGTTAATTCTTTATTTATCATGCTTTTGATTTGCAAGTTTTATATTAGCTTATCCAAAAATCTAAATTTTGGATAAGCTACAAACAGTCATTATTTAATAATCATTATTCATTATTATTTATAGTCCTCTCATCATCATTCTTTCGGTGAATTTCGAAACAGAAATGCTTGTGTTTATTTGTACATTGTTTAAAACCATACTTGTTTTATGATTTTTCTGAACGTTTTTCATTTCCGAATTGGTAATAATCAGAAGACCTGAAATCTCTTCGTATTTTTTAATGGATAATATTTTTAAAAGATCTTCATCTTCATCGTAAAACTCTTTTTTTAATCCAATGAAATTATCTTTTATGATCCATGTAATAGTTTTTATATACATGTAATCTTCGTCTTTAGACACACTTTCAACAACGTAGCATGCTTTGCCATCAATGGTTTCTTCTCGTAATAATTTATGAGTATCATCTTCAAGTTTACGATCACCAAGGTCATCGTAAGTGAAATCAGAACCCATAAAGTAATCACTTTTACTGTCGCTTGAAATTCGTTTTGTTTTTTTCAAAGCAGGTAGATAAATCCACTGGTCATCGTTCTGGTCAGAGTCGTACGACCAGCTCATGAATGATGTGTTTTTAACATCGGCTGGCGTTAGAAAAAACATAATACTTTTTTCAACTTCACCTAAATCTTTTGTGAATTGTTTGATTTTTCTTATTCTTTGATTTCCGCTTTTATTAGTAAGAGTCATGGTTAAGTCGGAAGTTTGATCATCACCTGTAGCACGGTTATAAGCTTTTTCAACAATTTGTTCTCCTGTTAAACTTTGACCCGAAACTTCAGGAATAAATCCGATTGCAAAAATTATTGCAATTAATACTGATGTGATTTGTAATTTTTTCATAATTTTTATTTTTTAAAAAGGGTGTTGTCCAGTAAGTCCTTATTTGTCATCTCCAACTTGATTGGAGATCTAATAATGAATTGTATCAGAGATTCCCTTTTTCAAGGGAATGACAGTTCTGTGACTTTTTGGACACCTTCTCTGGTTTATTAACTTTTAGTTTTTTTAAAATAGATATTTGATACTTTTAATAATACAAGCATTACTGTTACTGTTCCAACAAAACTTGTAAACATATTAAGCGATACTAATGCTCCCAGCTCTCTATTAGGTGGAAATACAGAAAATAATAAAACCAGGAATCCAGCAATTACAACAATAGCATTATAACTTATTGCCCGACCAGAATGAGCCATTGTTTTTTGAGCAACAAGCAACATATCATCTGATTTTAAAGCATTAGTTCTGTATTGTTCTATAAAATGAACAGCATAATCAATTCCTATACCAATTGCGATACTTGAAAGTAATGCTGTTGTGGTATTTAAAGGTATATCCAGAAATCCCATAATTCCAAAACTTATTAATGCTGTAATAGTAATTGGAACAGCTCCTATTAAGCCTATCTTATAGTTTTTGAACATTAGTGATAATAGAATTATTACTATAATTAAAGAAAGTATAAGACTCATTATTTGTCCTTCTAATATCAGATCTGTAAAAATTAATCCCTTATAGCCGCTTCCTGCATAGTTCATTGAAATACCTTGTTTTTCGAAATCTTTTTCGTAAGAATCAATTATTGCTATAGCTGAATTAATTGCTTTCGAATTATCACTTTTTAACTGAAAAGTAACATTCAATTTAGCATAATCGTAATCAACGACCTTGTTAAGGTTTTCAGGATCGCCAGACATTTCGTAAAGTAATAAATACTGAGCTATTGAATCACGGCTATCAGGAATTACATTGAATTCTTCTTTATCAGCATTCAATACCTTATTCATACGCTTGGTATAATCGGTAAGAGTAAAAGAATTCCCAACAACTTCAAGATCATTTTCAAGTTGGTTTTGCATCTTTTCCACTAATTTTAATGGTTCCGGATTTTTGAAAACATCCTTTTTGCCTTCTGAATCTAAAATCAGGTTAAGAGTAGTCGTTCCACCAAAATGATCATTAATAAATTTGTCAGTAAGTACAATCTCGCTGTCTTTTTCAAATTTATCAAGAAAACTGGAATTGATCCATATTTTCTGCATTCCAACAATCGATAGAATAATAATAGCAGCAGTAACATATATTGAAATACTTTTACGCTTTAGTATTTTTGCGGCAAAACCATATGCAAGATTAGTTTCCATGTTTGATTCATCCTTTTTGGATTTTTTAACTTTAGGTAAGCCAAAAATCATAATTCCGGCCGGAATTAATACCAAAGAAAATACCATTGCCATTAATACACCAAAAGCCGTAAAAATACCAAAGTATTTAATTGGATAAACCTGGGATGTAAGTAAGGAAATAAACCCTACAGCAGTTGTAATTGATGTCATTACCACTGGTTTCCACATATGTTGAAGCATATCAAGTGTTGCTTCTTTTTTGGATGCATCCGGGTTTTCCCGAAGAAATAGCTGTAAATGACTGTATAAATGTATTCCGTCTGCAACCCCAATGGCAATAAGCATTACAGGGATCATTGTTGAAACTGCATAAATAGGGATATTTACAGTTGCCATAAGGCCAAATGCCCACACAACACTAAAGAATACAACTGCCATTGTGAGTAATGTACTTTTCACACTTCGTAGTGTTAAAAACAAAACCAAAGTAATAACCAGTAATACTATTGGCACCATTTTCATCATATCGGCAGGACCAAGGAGTGCCATAGTACCTTCAACAATCGGGCGGCCTGCAATATGAATTTTAATATCATCTGTTTGGTAAGAATCTGCAAGAGCATGTATCTCTTCATAAAATTCTTGAGTAAATACATCATCTCTGATTTCGGCAATTATTACTGTCACAGTTTCGTCATAAGAAACTAAACGGCCAAAAGTCATTTCGTTATTTTCGACATTGTGTTTTAGTTCGTTTAATTTTTCTTCAGATTTAGGTACACGTTTATAAAAAGCTTTAACATCCATTCCTTCTTCAGTACCAATAATATTATCGGCAGTATATAAGGATGTTACATCAGCTTTTTCAATCTCGTCCATCTTCTGCAATCTTTTAGTAAGCTGTTTTAGAGTATCAAGAGTTGCAGAATTAAAGATTCCATTCTTATTTTCAATGGCTACAATTATACCATCATTAATTCCAAACCATTCTTCGGCTTGGTCGCTGTATACAAATGCAGGATGATCTTGTGGCATATACTTATCAAGATCGGTTTCCATTCTTGAATTTTGTTTCATTTGCATGAAAAGCAGGGCACTTATTATAATAGTCACTGCAATTACAATCCAAGGTTTGTTTAATAATTTTTTTAAAATGTTTTCCATTTTTATCTTTTTTTTAATTAATATTCAATAAAATTGATTTAAAAAATCAATTGCCCTGAGTCATATTCTTTTGTGCATTTTTCCTAGGTCTACAAATGGTAAAATAGGCAAGTATTATAAAGACTATTGTTATAAGTATTCTAAAACCCATTGCACCAATTGTTTTTGTTTCATAAATACCACCCTGATTGATATGAATTAATAACCCAATAAATGCTGCTATGAGAATTACTAATGAAGCAACCATAAACTTGGCAGTCCATTTACTGTTCTTAATAAAACCATGAGCTGCAAAAAGATAGAGAATACTGCTAATGAAATTTGCCCATACAACTATCAATACATAATTGCCTTCTTTTTCTCTGACACCGAATAGATCAAATATCACAGAACTACTTAAAAATAAGGTTAACAGACCAAATATGGTTAGCGCAACTGCTATTAAATAAGGAAGCCTCTTTTTCATAATTCTTTAAATTAATTGTTTATATAAGTTAGTTAATAGTCACTAATAATTATTATAAAAAAATAATCATTAACAGAAATTAATCCGATTAATGATTTACTTTTTAGCCAGATTCAATAATGTAATAAATAATTCGTTTCCATTTTTCAGTAAATCAAAGCTATGTCCTGAATATTTCCACTTACGTACTAACAGGCGTACAGATCCAAAAAATATTAGAGTAAAGGCTTCAATATTCATATTTTCTGATATTTGATTTGCTTTTTGTAATTCAATAAAAACAGAACTAACCATTTGTTCGTTCATTGCATGTATCTCGTTCACCTTATCAGAAAGTAGATTTTCATTTTGAAAAATTTCTTCCGAAAAAATTACGGAAATTAGAGCTGGGTTTTGTATAAATTTCTCAAATAGCTTATTAAAAAAGAATTTTAATTTACTTAAAGGATCTATATTTTTCTGATTAAAAGCTTTTTGATTTTCAAGCAAATTT
Organism: Bacteroidales bacterium; assembly: GCA_030668615.1. GTDB lineage: Bacteria > Bacteroidota > Bacteroidia > Bacteroidales > UBA12077 > UBA12077. The sequence goes on from DAOUTQ010000059.1 coordinate 7,434, forward strand.
TGCTTAAAAGAATCCAAAATTTGGCTAAGAATAGCAAATTTACTCTCAAAATGTCGATAAATGCCAGGTTCGGAAATACCTATTTCCTTAGATAAATTTTTAATGGTAAATCCTTGAATCCCTTTATTGTCAATTAATTTAATTGATTCTTCTATTATTTGTTGTTGCCTTTCACTAAGCATTTGTTAAAACATGTTAGTTAGTATTCGCTCACAAAGATATGACGCGATTTTACTTTTTCCAAATAAAAAATGTAATATTTTGATTTAGTAATCATAAGTGTTACAATATCAGAGTATTAAAGTTTCAATCATATTTCTTTCGATTTTAATTAATGTTTTGCTTGTATAATTTCGCAAAGTATTTTAAATTTGACCAATTGGTTAAACCAAATAGTTTAATAAAACAGTTAAGTATTAAAACATGGTAAATCAGCAAAAGGATACAGAGCAAAAGATTATGAATGCTGCAAAAGATGTATTTCAGCAAAAAGGAATGACAGGTGCAAGAATGCAGGAAATTGCAGATAAAGCGGGTATAAACAAAGCATTATTACATTATTATTACCGTACTAAAGAAAAGCTTTTTGAGAAAGTTTTTGAGATGGCGTTTTCAATTTTTATTCCAAAAATGCAGGAGATAATGTTATCGGAGAAACCGGTTTTTGAGAAGATTGAATTTTTTATTGAAAACTACATGAATTTACTTACTAAGCATCCATATATTCCTGGGTTTGTAATTAATGAACTAAATAGAAATCCACAAATTCTGGTAAATATATTTGAAAAGAATGTTCAGATAAAGGAGAATAAATTATTTGAAAAATTTGATAATCAAGTTCAAGCTGAAGTTCAAATGGGTATTATTAAACCAATCGATACAAAAAACTTAATGACTAATATTATTGGTTTAATTGTATTTCCTATTGTGGCAAGGCCAATAATTCAGGGAATTATGTTTGAAAATGATAAAAAGCAATATGATGCTTTTTTGAAACAAAGAAAAGATTTCGTTATTGATTTTATTATTAATTCAATTAAAGCGTAATGAAAAGAGTACTTATAATTTTATTGTTTATAACAAATGTAGCATTTGCACAGCAGCAACAGAAAGTGCATTTAGATGATTGTTACAAAAGTATGTTGACTAATTATCCTTTGGCTATCCAGAGTGATATTTATTCGCAGTCAAGCGAGCTTAGTGTTAAGAATCTTAAATCTAAATGGTTGCCTAATGCTGAGTTAAATGCGCAAGCTACCTATCAATCTGATGTTATTGATATTGAAGTTTCTGCTGGTGGGTATAAATTCGGATTTCAAGGCGAGAAAGATCAGTATAAAGCAAGTATTGATGTAAACCAGTTAATTTACGATTGGGGAAGAATAAAATCTGCTAAACAATTAGAAAGTGCGAATCTAAAAGTAAATCAGCAGAATACTCAGGTTGAACTGAATAAAATTAAAGAGCAAATCAACAAATTCTATTTTGCTATTTTAATTCTTCAACGTAATGAAGAAGTTTTGACGGTAATGCTAAATGATTTAGAAAACAAGGAAAAATCAGTTGAGTCGGGAGTTAAAAATGGAGTATTATTAAGCTCAGATTTGAGCGCATTAAAAGCTGAGAAGATTAAAGTTACGCAAAGCATATTGGAAATACAAAACCAACGTTTGGCAACAATTGAAGTTTTATCTGAATTAACGGGCATCAGCATTTCATACGAATCTGAGTTTGAAATCCCTGAATACAGCATAGAAACTACTGATAATTTAAACAGACCTGAGCATGTTTTATTTAATTATCAGAAAGATAAGTTAGATGCTACATCAGGAATGATTTCGAAACAAAACAGACCAACCGTATTTGCATTTACTCAGTTGGGTTATGGAAAACCCGGATTAAATATGATAAGTCAAGAATTTGATTCATACTATTATGTCGGAGTAGGATTGAGCTGGAAATTTTGGGACTGGAGTACTACAAAACGTGAAAAGCAAATTTTATCATTAAACAAAGATTTAATTTCAACACAGGAAGATTCGTTTAACAAACAAATTGCAGTAGCATTAAAGAATGAAAGTTTTAAAATCAAAATTTATGAGGATGCAATTGAATCAGATAAGGAGATAATTAAGCTTCGTGAAGAAGTATCTGAAAGTGCTCGATTCAAGTTGGATAATGGCGTAATAACATCAACAGATTATATAACTGAGTTAAGTAAAGAAACTCAAGCTAAAATAGCATTCGAAACACATAAGATTCAGTTGGTTCAGTCGAAAGTTAATTATTTATATATAAAAGGAGAAATTTAGATTAATTAAGAATGAAATTTTATTGTGATACTAATTACTAAACATTAAGAAAATGAAAACAAAATATTTATGGTTGATATTTCCTGCTTTACTTTTTGCCTGTTCAGGAAATGATAATAAATCAGATGCTTATGGTAATTTCGAAGCTAAAGAAATTATAATTAGTGCAGAAACGCAGGGGAAAATAATTGAATTTAAAGTTGAAGAGGGGCAAAAGCTGGAGAAAGGCCAAATTGTAGGTGTTATAGACACTATTCCTATGTCGATTCAAAAAGAACAATTGTTAGCTCAAAAGCAAGCTATAGCTTCAAAAATAAGTAGTATAAGAGCACAGGTCGATGTTCAGGAAGAACAAAAATCTATACTAAATACTGAAAAGAATAGAATAGAAAAACTGTATAACGATAATGCAGCAACACAGCAGCAATTTGATGATATTAATGGAAAATATGATATTCTGGAGAAACAAATTGCAGTTACTAAAACTCAAATTGTTTCCGTTTCAAAAGAAATTAAAGTGATTGATTCGCAAGTGAAACTAATTGATGAGCAAAAAAGCAGGGCAATTATTAAAAATCCAATTGATGGTATTTTACTGGAAAAATACCTTGAAGAAAATGAAATTGCTATTCCTGGCAAAGCACTCTACAAAATAGCCGGAATGGATGAAATAGAACTGCGAGTTTATATAAGTGGATCACAGTTACCTAATGTACAAAGTGGTCAAAAAGTAAAGGTATATATTGATAAAGACGAAGAAACAAATCAGGAATATGAGGGTATAGTATTTTGGATTTCTGATCAGGCTGAGTTTACACCAAAAATTATTCAGACAAAAGAAGAACGTGTAAATATGGTTTATGCTGTTAAAATCAGAGTGAAAAATGATGGAAAAATAAAGATTGGAATGCCTGGTGAAGTTATATTTTAGTTCAAAGTATAAAGTTCAAAGTTCAAAGTTTAAATCGAATAAGGATGAGTGAATTTGTGGTAGAAGTTAAAGACCTTAAAAAATCTTACGAAAAGGTTGAAGCTGTAAAAGGTGTAAGTTTTTCTGTTCCTAAAGGTGAGTTGTTCGGACTAATTGGACCTGATGGTGCCGGCAAAACAAGTATTTTTAGAATTCTTACCACTCTTATTTTTCCAACCGAAGGGAAAGTAATGCTGTTAAATACTGATGCTGTAACCGGATATAGAAAAATCAGAAATAATATTGGCTATATGCCACAGCGATTTTCGCTTTACCAGGATTTATCAGTAGAAGAAAATTTAGCATTTTTTGCTCGAATATTCGGGACAACAATTGAGGAAAATTATAATCTAATAAAAGATATTTATATACAGATTGAGCCTTTTAAAGATCGTTTGGCAGGAAAATTATCCGGAGGAATGAAACAGAAACTGGCATTGTGTTGTGCACTTATTCATAGTCCCGATATACTAATTCTTGATGAGCCAACAACCGGAGTTGATGCAGTTTCGCGTAAGGAGTTTTGGGAAATGCTTATCCGTTTAAAAGAAAAAGGAATTACTATTCTTGTTTCAACACCATATATGGATGAAGCCAATTTGTGTGATCGTGTTGCGCTTATTCAGAATGGTGAAATAATGGCTATAGATAAGCCGGAAAAGGTTATAAGCAGTTTTGGAAGAAAGCTTTGGGCTGTTAAATCAAACAGTATTTACCAACTTATTAAGGATCTTAGAGCTTTTGAATTTATTGATACTGTTTTCCCGTTTGGAGAATATTTGCACATTACAACAAAAGATAAAGATCTGGATATATTGGAGATGAAATCTGTTTTAAGCAAAAAAAATCATTCTGATATAGAAATAAAAGAAATTGAAGCAAATATTGAAGATTGTTTTATGAATTTAATGAATGTTAATTAAGTTAATACTATGATACAGAGAGTTGTAATTATTATTTTAATTGTTGGGTTTTTCTCATTTATCTTACTAATTGGGATACGAAATAAAATTAGTGATATAGGACCTATTGGAAAGCCTCCAATTAATAAGTATTTATTCATCTTAGCAAAATTAAATATGATTTTGCCATGGATTGCAATTCTGATTAGTAGTTATACCCCAACATGGATTCCTCAAGATTATTATACTATATTAGTTTGGATTAGTATCTGTATGCTTTTAGGAGGGTTTACGATTGTTATTCTGGGTTATATTTCTTTAGGAAGACATACTAAGTTTGGCTTGCCAACTGAAAAAACGAAATTAATTACTTCCGGGATATTCAGATATTCCAGAAATCCAATGTATGTTGGATTGTTTTTAATGCTTTTTGGATCAATATTATACTATTCTCATTGGATCTTAGTTTTAAGTTGTCTGATTTCCGTTATTCTTCATCATAAAATAGTTTTAGGAGAAGAGAAATTTCTAAAAGAAACATTTTGTAATGATTGGGAACAATATTTGAAAACCTCAAAAAGATATATTTAATGGAAAACTTTGAGAATATTATTGAAGTTAAAAATCTGGTAAAAAAGTTCGGAAGCTTCGTTGCAAATGATAATTTAACTTTCAACGTAAAAAGAGGCGAGATTTTTGGTTTTCTTGGCGCTAATGGTGCAGGTAAAACAACAGCAATAAAGATACTCTCAGGTTTGTCTTTTCCAACATCTGGTGATGTTAATGTTGCCGGATTTGATGTTTATCGGGAACGCGAAAAAGTGAAGAAGAATATTGGTTATATGAGTCAGAAGTTTTCTTTATACGAAGATTTAACTGTTCGTGAGAATATAAGGTTTTATGGAGGAATTTATGGATTGTCAAGCAAATATATTAAAGAGAAAACGGAATCATTACTTGAGAGATTAAAGATGACAGATATTCAGGATTCATTAATAAAATCATTGCCCTTAGGATGGAAGCAAAAAATAGCATTTTCGGTAGCCCTATTTCATGAACCTAAAATTGTTTTTTTAGATGAACCAACAGGAGGAGTGGATCCTATAACTCGTCGTGATTTTTGGGAAATGATATATGAAACTTCAGATTCGGGGATAACAGTTTTTGTAACAACACATTACATGGATGAAGCTGAGTATTGCGATCGTGTTTCAATTATGGATAAGGGAAGGATAGAAGGACTTGATACTCCGGGCGAGTTAAAGAAACAGTTCGATGCTCAGAATATGGACGAAGTTTTCATCAAAATTGCTCGCTAAAGGCAAATAGCTTTTGATTAAAGTTTATGAAATTTAAAATTTGGTAGAAAATAATTAGAAAGGAAAGAATCATGAACCGCTTTATAGGTTTCGTAAAGAAAGAGTTTCTTCATATATTCAGGGATTACCGTACAATGCTCATATTGTTTGGAATGCCAATAGCACAAATCCTTATTTTTGGTTATGTTGTTTCGAATGAAATCACCGATGTAAATATTGGTGTTTACGATAAATCAAAAGATAATGTAACACATGAAATAACGAATAAAATTACTTCGTCGGGATTTTTTATTTTACACGAGAATTTAAATTCTGATAAAGAAATAGAAGAAGCTTTTAAAAGGGGAATTGTTAGAGAAGTTATAGTATTTGAGGATAATTTTGCTGAAAAATTAGAAAGGGAAGGAACTGCAGGAATTCAGATAATTGCAGATGCTTCTGATGCCAATACTGCAAATATTGTTTCAAATTATACCAAAGCAATAATAAACTCTTATGTTAAGAATGAGTTGTTTGCAAAAGGTTTCCCTTATGAAATTGTTCCCGAAGTGAGAATGCTTTATAACAATAGCTTAAAAGGTGTTTATATGTTTGTTCCGGGAACAATGGCATTAATTCTTATGCTTGTTTCAGCAATGATGACATCCATTTCTATCGCCCGCGAAAAAGAAATGGGAACTATGGAGGTTTTGTTGGTTTCACCACTTAAACCATTACCAATAGTTATTGGGAAAGTAATTCCATACATGGTTTTATCATTCATAAATGCTGTTGTTATTATCGCATTAAGCTACTTTGTTTTCGATATGCCGATAATGGGTAATCTGGCTTTTCTTTTACTCGAAACTTTGTTGTTTATTTTCATGGCTTTATCCATGGGAATATTAATATCAACTGTAAGTAATAGCCAAATGGTAGCAATGTTTATATCAATGTTTGCATTAATGTTACCAACCATGTTATTATCAGGATTTATTTTCCCGATTGCAAATATGCCAAAAATATTACAGTGGTTAAGTACAATAATGCCTGCGAAATATTTCATAATTATTGTAAAGAATATAATGATAAAAGGATCAGGAATTGGAATAGTATGGAAAGAAACATTGATTATTGCAGGAATGACTCTTTTCTTTTTAGTTATGAGTATAAAGAAATTTAAAGTAAGATTAGAGTAAGCATAATTAGCAACTAGAATGTCATTCCGAACGAAGTGAAGAACCGAGCTTGCGAGTTCAACAAAGTTAATCTCATTTGAAAAGAATAGATGCTTCGCTTTACTCAGCATGACAATAAAAGAGTAATTTGTTATATAAAGTAAAAATGAAAAAGATAAAATATATCCTTCAAAAAGAATTCATTCAGATTTTTAGGAACAAAACTATGTTGCCATTGATATTTGGTGTTCCTATAATTCAACTGGTGGTTCTCGTGCATGCAGCAACACTGGAAATGAAATCCATTGATATGTATGTGGTTGATAAAGATTTATCATCCTTATCGCATAAAATGGTAAGCAAATTTGAAGGATCGCCTTTTTACAATGTATCAGGAGTATCTTTTTCAATTAAGGAAGCAAACGAAGCTATTGAAAAAAATCAAGCCGATTTTATTCTACAAATACCTTATGGTTTTGAACGAGACTTAATGCGCGAGAATTCTGCTCAGGTTCAATTACTTATCGACGGAATAAACGGAACAGCAGCAAGTTTAATTAACGCTTACTCTACATCTGTAATAACTGATTTTAACCGGAATATTATTGTTGATTTAACAAAAATGCCACAAGTAAAAGATTTGAATCCCATCGCTATTGAAACATCCTATTGGTATAATCCAGAATTGAACTATAAAATATATATGCTACCAGGGATTCTGGTAATTCTGGTAACCATTGTTAGTATGTTTTTGGCAGCAATGAATATTGTACGAGAAAAGGAAATAGGAACCATTGAACAATTAAACGTAACACCAATAAAGAAATTTGAGTTTATTGCCGGAAAGCTTGTACCTTTTTTAATTATAGCCTTATTCGAACTGGCTTTTGGATTAGCAATAGGAAAAATCTTCTTCCATATTCCAATGGTTGGTAGTATTCCACTTTTATTCGGATTTACAGTTGTTTATTTATTGGTTGTTTTAGGAATAGGATTATTTATTTCGACTATATCGTCAACACAACAGCAAGTAATGTTTATTGCGTTCTTTTTTATGTTGGTATTTATACTAATGAGTGGAATATTTACACCAACTGAAAGTATGCCAATGTGGGCGCAAAAAGTAAATATTATTAATCCGTTTTATTACTTTATGAGGGTTATTCGCATGATTCTTTTAAAAGGATCAGGCTTCTGGGATATTTCATATGAATTTTTCAGCCTACTGATTTATGCAGTAGTTATGTTAAGCCTATCTGTCTGGAGATACAGAAAAGTGGCATAATTAATCTGTACAAGTTCTATTCTTTACGAGACATTAAGAAATTATGCTAATTCCGTTATGTTATAACCCATAAATGCCATTACTACAACTATAATAAAAAACAAAATTGAAAATAATATCATAAAAAACGAAAGACCAATGAAGAAAATTAAGGTTGCTTTTATAGTATCAATTAGTGGAGAATCTTTGAAGACACTATGCAAAGAATAACTGAGATAAACTACATAAATGAAAAGAGTCATTATTTCAAAATAACCTTTTAATAACGGAAAAATAACAACAACAGAAGTAAAGAGTGATATTAGTATAAAAATTTGACCAAATAAGAAGCAATTAATTATTAAATGTTCTCCGTAGAATAACTTTTTCGACTTATAGAACCATTTTGAAAGTAAACTTGTAATAGGAATTATTAATAAGGGGAGAAAATTTACAATTTGCTTAAATGAATCCATTATTTTTTTTGGCATTTGTAATGGATTTTCAGCTTTATTTAAAATCTTATTAGATGTTTCTATACTTGAGTCAAGAATGTTTAATCCTATTATCAGAAATGCATAAATACCAATTGAGATCAGTAAATATTTTAACGGATTGTAATGGGATCTGGTTTTTCCTTTTATATAATCATTTACAACTTTCCCGGGATGCGTAAATAACAATTTTGCAGTATAAAAGAATCCTCTTTCTATACTTAAAGTATTAAGAATTACAAAGAAAAAACTTCTTACCGTAAACCGTTTTGTATATATCTTCTGCCCACAATTACTACAGTAGTTATCAATTTGTTCAGAACCACAGTTTTTACAAACATTCTCTTTTTCAAAATATAGAGCTTTAGATTTCATTCTTCAGGATTAATTGGTTTTGGATGTTTAAATATATTAATTTTTTTTGAATAAATATGATAATCAGTTAAATAAGAGGAGCCTGTTAATGTCTTTCACAGAGTTATTAAGAATCTCATTTTGAGCTAATGTAAAAGAAACTCTAAAATCACCATAGTTCCTTTTTTAGTTTGAGAATCAAAAGAAATATTTTCATTCTTAGATAAATATTTAGGGTGTTTAAGAATTTGTTTATCATTGTATTAAAAGTTTTTCATTTTACTAAATTCTATGTTATGAAACTAAAAGCCACACTGCAGTTAATTTTCTTAGTCATATTATTACAAAGTAACTGCTTTGCTCAGGATGAAAAAGTTATAAATGAAGGATTAGATATTCATTATAGAATATTTGGAGATGGAACGCCAATTTTAATAATTGGTGGTGGTCCGGGCGATCATTCTGATCGTTATGTAAGTCTTTGTGAAGTACTATCACCAAATTATAAGTGTATTTTGGTTGATCAGCGTGGAACTGGTAATTCAGCTCCGGAGGTATTTGATTCAACTACGATATCTATTGATTTAACACTAAGAGATTTTGAAGCTATTCGTAAGAATTTGAATATTGAAAACTGGACTGTATTAGGATTTTCTTTTGGTGGATATTTGGCAACACTTTATTCACATTTTTATCCATCGTCTGTTTCAGAATTGTTGTTACTAAATTCTGCAGGATTGAATACAAATGCCTTTAGTTACTTCCTCGATAATATCAATTCCGGTCTACAAGAATCAGATTTTCAGGTAGTGGAATATTGGAGCGATTCTACGCGTTTAGCAGATGACCGCCAGCATGCTATAACAGAAATTATTCGAGCACGAATGCCCGGTTATTTCTACGATAGAGAAAAATCATTGCTAATAACTGAACCTATGGAAGAATATCACTTCAATTTTGAAATGGGTAATTTTATTTGGAACGATATTTATAATCGACAATTAGATATTGAAACTTTCGAGCTTAAGTTTTTAAATCCTGTCCTTATAATGGCTGGTCGCCAAGATCCATTAGGAGAATCAGTTCCAATTTCGATACATAATTATTTTCCACAATCACAGTTAGTTTTTATTGAAAAATGTGGACATTATTCTTGGATTGAGCAACCTGAAAAGGTGTTATCAACTATTAACGATTTTTTGAAAAGTAAATAGTAGGATTATTTTAAGAAATAATTCAAAAAAAGAATATTTGCAGATATCTATCTGATTAATTGATATCATGTTATATGCTTTGTTACTTTTTAAAAAAATACTAAAGAAAACACATAATAAATACTTATAATTTAGCTTACATAAGCTATTAAAGTAATAAATTCTTATTTTTATATTCTAATCCAATATTCAAAACTATGTATCAAAAGGTTTTAGATTTCTTGCAAAAGGATGTTTGGCGTATTTCTGTTAAAAATATGCCAAAATATAAGATGCTTCTAATTAAATATTTACGTGTTTTATTGCTTGCTTTTCGCGGATATAACGAGGATAAGGTTAGTCTGCGATCTTCGGCACTAACTTTTTATTCCATGTTATCGGTTGTTCCGGTCGTTGCCATGGGTTTTGGTATTGCCAAAGGATTTGGTTTTGATAAATATTTAGAGAAGCAATTAATGGAGAATCTTTCAGGACAGCAAGAAGTGCTTGATTGGATTATAAAGTTTGCAAACCAATTTTTAGATAATACAAAAGGAGGAATCATTGCTGGTATTGGTGTTGCAGTTTTGTTTTGGTCCGTGATGAAAGTTCTGGGAAATATTGAGAGTTCTTTTAATGCAATATGGCAAATACGTAAGTCAAGGGTATGGTTTCGAAAATTTAGCGATTATTTTTCGATGATGTTAATTGCTCCTGTATTAATTATATTATCAACAAGTTCGAATGTTTTTATTACGACACAAATAACCCGAATAACTTCTGAAGTTGCATTACTTGGTATGATAAGTCCATTGATATCTTTCTTATTAAAATTAGTACCTTATGTGTTGTTTTGGTTGGTTTTAACGATTATTTATATGGTAATGCCTAATACAAAAGTGAATTTTAAATCGGCATTTATTGCTGGCATAATTTCAGGTACTGTATTTGTTTTTGTACAATGGGCATACATTCATTTTCAGGTAGGAGTATCAAAGTACAATGCAATCTATGGAAGCTTTGCTGCTTTACCTTTATTTCTTATATGGTTGCAGATGAGTTGGCTTATAGTCTTGTTTGGTGCAGAAATATCATTTGCAGTGCAGAATGTTGAAAAATATGAATTTGAACCCGATACACATAATTTAAGCCCGTTTAGCTGGAGAGTACTAACATTAATGGTTATACATTTATTAGTAAAGAACTTTAGTACAGGCGAAAAAGCAATGACTGCTGCTGAAATTAGCAAAAAACTTGAAATTCCAATTAGATCTGTAAGAGATATAATCTATAGTTTAGTTGATAGTGATATAATTGCAGAAATAAATACTCAACATGAAAAAGAAAATGCATATCAACCGGCACAGGATATTAATAATTTAAGTATTAGTTATGTATTAAATGCAATTGATCATAGCGGTACAGATAAAATACTTGCTATTGCTTCACCGGAAAAGGATCAGATAATTAAATTACTAAACGATTTTGATATAATTATTCAAAATTCAAAAGGTACTCTGTTACTAAAGGATATTAGCTAAGCATTTTGAATATTTAAAAACATTCATATATTTGTAGCTTATAAAAGAGAAAAATGATAAAGATAGATTTAAATACATGTTGGTGGTGGCAAATGATAAATCATTATAACAGGACTATGATCTAACTTTGTATTTTATAATATTATCAAGGCCGCAGGTTATTACCTGCGGCCTTTTTTTGTTTTAAAAACTTAATGAAATGTATAATTATCAGTATATAATTTGGTGGCGAAGAATAGAGTTTCTGTGGCATATTTGTCAAAGGAAATAAACATATATAGTAGATTTAATTACAATGATAAATAAATAAAAAAATAATTATAAAAGATAAAAAGATGAATACAAATACAATAAATACAGACCAAACAGTAGCAATTGAAGATTCTAAACAAGGATATTTTGGAGAATTCGGGGGAATGTTCGTTCCTCCGATTTTAGAACCGAAACTTCTAAAATTAGCAGAAGTTTTTTATGAACTAAAGGAAAATAAAGAGTTTATAAAAGAGTTTCATTATTATTTAAACCAGTATGTTGGAAGACCTTCTCCTTTATATTATGCTAAAAGATTATCCGATTATGTTGGCAGCAAGATTTATTTGAAGCGAGAAGATTTGAATCATACAGGCGCTCATAAAATAAACAATACTATTGGGCAAATACTTTTAGCAAAACACATGGGGGCAAAAGAAATAA
>DAOUTQ010000135.1 GCA_030668615.1 Bacteroidales bacterium
AAGCCATTTTCATTCATGCAAGCAACAACGCATGCATGACATCCAACGCACTTATTCTGGTCAAATGTGAAAATATTCTTTTTCATTAATTATTAAGTTTCTCGTAATCAACCATGTTATCATGAAATGCTGTTCCATGTCCCATATCTGTTTCTCTTCCTTTTGAAAGAACGTTCGGACACGAGCCTTCTTCATGCCAATAACCATTCACAATTACAATATTTCCAGGTCGTAGGGAAGAATCAATCTTTGCTTTTATTTTTAATTCCCCTCGATCGTTAAAAACTCTTATAAAATCATTTTCACTAATAGCTTTATTAATTGCATCACCTGAATTTATTGTGGCTATAGGTTCAGGGTCAATAGCTTTAATGCTTTCAAGATTCCCGAACTGAGAATGTATTCGGTTCTTTGTATTTGGAGACATCAGGTTGAAAGGGTGTTTATTTCCTTTATTCCGTTTGCCCTCTTTAGTTTTAACATATGCAGGTAAAGAATTTACATCCCATTTTTGCTTAGCTGTATCTGATAATAATTCTATTTTGCTCGAAGGAGTTTTAAACTTGAAATCTGAAAATGCAATTTCCTGTAAGACAGGTGTTAAAACAGGACCTTTTTTAAGTTTTTCTAATGTAATACTGGGGAATGGTCTTAATAAATTACTTAACCATTGTTCAATAGCTTCATCAGAGGGAAAAGGAATGTTTCTTTCAATTTCTAAATCATCGAAACCCATTTTTTTTGCAAGATGATAATAGATTTCTGTTTCAGGCTTTACTTCACTAATGGGCTCTATAACTTTTCGCCGTAATTGTACATATGGATTCCAGTACGATGATATTATATCTGATTGTTCAAACATGCTTTTTGCCGGAAGAACTATATTAGCTTCACGAGCTGTATCAGTCATGAATTGTTCAACAACTACGACATAATCCAGTTTACGGAAAGCTTCTTTAACTTTATTGCTATCTGGATTTTGGGTAATCGGGTTTCCGCGTTCAATCCATGCCATTTTTAGTTCAGGATTCGATAATTTCAGCATATCTTCTCCCAATTTGGCTGTTGCAATTTCTCTTCTAAAAATACCATCTGGATTTTCAGGAGGGAAATAGCTTAAAGGTTCCTTTATTTCGCTAAAAATATCACCCTGTAAATCGGCATAATGCCAGCATGCTCCGGGGTTCCCAATATTACCTGTTATAACTGATAAGGCAAGCAAACAACGCGTTGTTTGACCTCCATTAGAATATCTTTGCATTCCATAACCAGGAATTAGAGTCATTGGTTTTACAGTTCCAATATAATTTGCCAGTTTATAAATAAATTTTTCGGAAACACCACATTCTTCAGATGCATCTTTAATATTGATTTTTAAAACAGATTCTTTAAAAGCTTCATAGCCCTTTACATATTTATCAATAAATTTTTGATCTACTTGATTATTCTCAATAAGTATTTTTGCAACAGTAAGAGCCAAAATTCCATCCGTTCCAGGAATTGGTTGAATTAATAAATCTGCTCTTTCAGAGGATGCTGTGCGCCTCGGATCAACAAAAACAAGTTTTGCTCCTTTTTCTTGAGCTTTCTCGATTGGAATCATTTGCTGAATATTCGATTCTGCAGGATTTTTCCCCCAAACTACAATCAGCTTTGTATTTTCAAGATCCCAAGGTACATTATGTTTATTTTCACCAAGAGTGAGACGCGTTGCTTCTAGTCCTGCAGGCCAACATAAGTTTCCGTAAACAGTTGTTGCACCTCCATACATTCTCCAGAAATTCGTACTAACAGAATTTAGTAAGCCGGACATGCCGCTGGCGTAATAAAAAAGCACACTCTGGGGATTGTAATTTTCTTTGTAGAATATAAGTTTTTCAGAGATTTCGTTTAATGCATCTTCCCAGGATATTTGAATAAATTTATCTTTAACTTTTTTGAGTGGATGCAATATTCGTTTTGAAGAATTTACACGTTCAATATAACTTAATCCTTTTAAACAAATTCCTTCTGAAGTAGCTTTGTTTAAAGGTTCAGGATCAATTTTCACTACTTTCCCATCATCAGTCCATACTTTGAAAGAGCATGTGCTGTAGCAATTTCTTGGACAAGCAGTAGTGTGTATTTTCTTCATTAATGTTATTCTGTACTATTTTTATTTATAGAATCTTCAATAATAAGAGTAAAAATATCTTTTGGGTTTAATCCTGCAGCTTTAATTTGCTGTGGGACAAGGCTTGTAGTACTCATTCCTGGAACTGTATTTACTTCGATAAAAAACAGTTTGTTTTTTGAATAAATGTAATCGACACGAACTATTCCGTTTAACTGAAAAATATCATAAATCTGAGAAGAAAGATTTTGAATTTCTTTAGTAAGTTCATCTGAGATTTGTGCCGGAGTAATTTCTTCCGCCATCCCTTCGGTATATTTTGCTTCGAAATCGAAAAATTCGTTTTTACTTATAATTTCAGTAGGAGGGAAAATTAATGTTCTATCTTTTGTCTTTAGCAATCCGCAAGTAAGTTCTTGTCCATCAAGAAATTCTTCGATTAAGACTTCATTATCCTCTTTGTATGCTTTTTCAATGGCTTCAAATAGTTTTTCCTTTTCCTTAACTTTTGTAATTCCAAAACTTGATCCACCACAGTTAGGTTTTACAAAGCAAGGTAAGCCAGTGGTATTAATTATTTTGTCAGCATCAATAATATCTCCTTTTTTTACTGTTACAAATTTTGCCAAAGGAATATCAAAAGATTTTATATAGTTTTTACTAAAGATTTTATTAAAAGTAAGAGAAGCTGATAGTGTATTAGCTGTTGTGTAAGGAATCTTAAGAGTATCGAAGTAACCTTGTAATTTGCCATCTTCGCCTGGTGTTCCATGAATAATAATCAAAGCACAATCAAAATTTGTTTTCTGATTATTTAAAGAAAAACTAAAATCATCTTTGTTAACTATTAAATCACAAAAGTTTTCGCTATTGACAAACCATTCGGTTCCTTTTACAATAACAGTATATACGTTGTATTTTTCTTTGTCAAGTATTTTAGCGATTTGTTCAGCGCTATTTATTGAAATTACATATTCGGATGAATCGCCTCCGGCTACAACAGCAATATTCTTTTTCATTTCTTTCAAGGATCTTATTTTTTATCAAAAATAAGATTTATAGTGCAATAGTTGAAAAAAGAATTCACTTTAAATAAAAAAAGGAGCATAAAAGCTCCTTTAAAATTAGTTCAATATGAATTTTGTGCTACAAAAGAAATTTATCTGAACCAACCGAACTTTAAGTTTACAAATACTCCAAGGTCAGAAAAATCATTATTATTATAATTATCAAACTTATCTACATCAAAAGCAAATCTATAATTAGCGCCTATACCAAGGCGAAGAAATCTTGCTACATTGAATTCAATTTCAATATTTGGAGTTAGTACAAACATTACATCATCTTCAAGCCATGCATCAATAAAATCATCATAGATATCTATCTCACCTTTTCCTATAAGAAGATTGGTATTAAAATGAATTTTACTCTTAGGCATAAATATATATCCTAACAATAAGCCCCTATGCTCAAAATCCATTTCGTATCCGATGTAATTGTCATTATTTGAAAATATATTATTTTCAAGATTAATATTGTAAAAACCAAATACTACTTGATCGTTAAAGATAGCTGCTGCATTAAATCCATTCATGTATGCAGATTCTCCATCCAATGATGTGAAATTTGTTATCGAGCCAAGATATCCGCGGATTTTAGAAGGCTTCGAGAAGAATGTCTCAATATTATCAGTTTCTATTTCTTCTTGTGCATGTACAAATGATACTGTACTTATTAATAAAATTAATAAAAGAATCTTTTTCATAACCGTTAATTTAAATTTTGTATTTCCTGAATATCTTTACAAATAGTTTGCCAAACTTATTTGATTTGTATTAAACACTATTTAAATATTTTAATTAAATAAAAAACGCTATACCAGGCGGTATAGCGTTCTCAGCTTTATTGTGCTGCTATTCAGTGGCAGCAACCTTAATTTTGCTCCAGTTTTCCCCTCTTTTTATTCTTGTAACTTGCATTTCACTTATTGAAAATAATTTTGCAATTACATTTTGTTTAATCCCTTTTTTAAGCATGGTTTTTAAAACCTTTACATCATCTGGTTTTAATTTTGAATTTCGGATTATTCCTTTATTTTTTATCTTGTTAATTTCCTGCAATCTGGGCATTATTCTGGCATAAGCATCTATTTTTGTAACCCATTTAAGATTTTTATATTGATTGTTACGTTTGTTCCAGTCGATATGAATAACGATTGTTTGTTCGTCATTATCTTTTTTTACAAAAACTATAGCTACCAGTTTATGAACAAGAAATGTTTTCTTTTTTTCGTTTGTTTTAAAGGTTACTGTATGAAATCCTTTTGTTAAACCAGGTTTAAGAATTTTTCCATTAAGTTTATCGTAACAATAACTTTTAACACGACCATAATTGCTTACTTCGTATTTTTTATCTGCAAAAGGAATTATCTTCCATACTTCGTTGTCAAGTTTCCTCAATTTTCTCTCAGCCGTTTTCATTTTTATAATTATAGAACTTGTTAATAATGCATTTCTATGTCTGAATACGGCGATGTTTTTATTTTGTTTAAACGTTATGACGAACGCTGTGATTTTTATGATTAATGGACATTTAATTCATATTAATTTAAGATGTGTGCTTAAGAACTTAATATAGAATATGAGAAATACGAATTAAATAATTTTTGAATTATTCGAAGGGTAATTGAAAAACTTAAGAGTTAAATAAGAATCTTTTGAATTAAATGATTTAAAGGTAAATGCTTTTTTACAGTGAAACCTAAATATATTTACTCGTTTGTTTCTCTGCCGGAAAGATATCGTCTCCATTTTTCAATAACTGTTTGCATATCTTCTGGCAATTCAGAGTTAAATTGAACAAATTCTTTTGTTTCAGGATGTGTAACTCCAAGGGTCTTTGCATGCAATGCCTGTCTTGGTAAAATTCGAAAGCAATTCTGTACAAATTGTTTGTATTTGGTAAAAGTTGTTCCTTTTAATATCTTATCTCCACCATATTCAAAATCATTGAATAAAGGATGACCAATGTGTTGAAAATGTACTCTTATCTGGTGTGTTCTCCCTGTTTCAAGACGACACTCAACGAGTGTAACATAACCTAACTCTTCAATTACTTTATAATGTGTTACTGCATTTTTTCCTTGAGAACCATCAGGGAAAACCTGCATTATTTTTCTATTTTTAATATTCCTACCAACGTGTCCGGTTATTGTCCCTTCTTTTTCATTAAAAGTGCCCCAAACAAGAGCAATATATCTGCGTTCACTGGTTTTGTCGAAAAATTGTTTAGCCAGTTTATTTAATGCTTGTTCTGTTTTGGCTATTACAAGTAATCCTGAAGTGTTTTTATCAATTCTGTGAACCAAGCCTGGTCTCATTTCTCCTGAACTAAATAAAGGGAGATCTTTTAAATGATACATTAAGGCATTTACCAGTGTGCCTGAATAATGACCATAAGAAGGGTGAACAACCATTCCCGGGTTTTTATTCACTATAATAAGCTGATTATCTTCATATACAATGTTTAATGGAATATCTTCAGGAATAAGTTCGATTTCCCTTGGAGGATATGCCATAACAATTGAAATAACATCGTTGGGCTTAACCTTATAATTAGATTTAACAGGGATGTTGTTTACCAATATATTTTCAGCATCCGCAGCACTTTGAATTTTGCTTCGTGAGGCATTTTCTATTCTGTTAACAAGAAATTTGTCTATACGTAAAGGCTTTTGACCTTTATCAACCTCAATTTTGAAGTGTTCAAATAATTCCTGATCTTCTTTGCCGTTTATTTCTTCTTCTTTCATATTATTAAGGAACTATTTAACGGATAACTATAAATTTCTTTGTAGAAGTGTTTCCCGAATTATCTGTTATTCTGATGAAATAAATACCAGGATTTAATCCAGAAGTATTTATTGTTGTTTCAGAATTTGTATTATCAATGTATAATTTGCCATAAATATCAAATATCGAAACTCTAAAATAATTGTCAAATTCATTATTTGTTTTAATTTTTAAATAATTATTTGCAGGATTTGGATAAATGTCAAAATTAAAAGAAGTACTATTTGGGGAGTCTTTTATTCCCATTGGAATTTCATGACCAAGCATAGGTCGGATCATAAGTGAACCTTCATATTGTGATTGTATCCATTGCCCGGCGAAATTGTAAAATAACTTGTCATTATTTACTGTGTTAGCATCGAAACCAACATTCAGCATTTCAGGAGTATCAATTTTTTGCCAGCCAACGTAGAATTTATCTTTTACCGTAATAATTTCATCAAAAGCATAAAATGAAAACTGATTTAATTTGTCTTCGTATTCAGGTTTTGACACAATCAGTGTGTATATTATATCACCAGGTTTGCCACTATTATCGTTCCAAATATGAATCTTAAAAGGAATCTCACTTGTATTATCATAAGATTGATTAAAATACATTTGTAAGCCTCTTAAGGTATCTTCCAGATACGTGTTAAATTGCATAGCAACCATTGCTCTTTCTGTACCTTCACCAATAATGCCATAACCATTTTCTGCAGTACCATCATCGAAAGCATAATAGTTGTAAAATTTTTGATAGAAACGAGTAGTATCGTTCCAATGATAGACTTTGTCTGGTAGAATAGATGTTTTGAGATAACTTCTTACCTCAAATAAAGCAGAATCAAGGGAAGAATTGTAAGGGTATACATATTCATCAGCATTTCTTGTATATACTATTGTTTGAAATGGTTTTATATTATCAGATGTACCACCTGTAAAAGAATGCGTTCCATTTGGCCCTGTAAGATCTTCAATTGCAAATTCAAGTTCGTAACTTGGATTAGGTGTAGTATCGCCAAGGTTTTTGAATGTTGCTGATACTGAATCGTTCATTTCGTATGCAATTGCTCTTATGTAATGTGGCCATGGAATTGATTCGTAATTTTTTAAAAGCGTAAAGGCATTTTCGGATATAGCTATGTCTTGTATAACAGTATCATTAATTGTTCTGTTTTTATCCAGCCTTACAAAATCAACATTCCATTGGTCGGAGTTTCCTTTTCTGCTTTCTAAATCTGTGCTAGCTGATAATGTTGCATAATTTCTAAACCGAAACTGAAAAGTATCCTTTAAGTATTGATCTTCATTAACAGGTAAAATAACTTGCTGAAATTTATGTTTGAGCTTTGTGATTGTGTCTCCTTTTATAGTTTTTGATGATTCATTATAAGAATAACTTTCGTTAAGTATAGAATCTTTTTCATTAAATACCACATGCCACATTTTATACCATTTTGTTGAGTCTTTTGAATAAAATTCTAAAAGAAGTGTGTCGCGAGTGTCTGGGGTATCGCCATATCCACCTGGTTGATAGTAAAAACTTAAATAGACGCTTGTGTTTCCCGGGTAATTCAGATTAATGGATTTTGAAGTTAATGTATCGGCACTAAAAGGTACACTTGAAGCATTAGCATGCAAAGATCCGGTTTCATTAATAGCATCAAGAGTAGCAACTCCAATTCCAGGAGGATTATATGGGTAATTTAAATTTACAAATGCATAATTATCCAACCATAGGGAATCATCTGGATATCCTGTTGATTTAGCAAAATCATCAATAAAAGGTAATTCTACAGACGATTTAGCCTTTGAGGCTTTTGTTTTAGATTGTTTTGCATACAACTCTTTAACTTTAGGGTTTGTTTGCAAATTTGTTATGGCTTCTTGTGCTTTTAAAGTATATTGACTACAAAAAACAAAAAACAAAATTATATATAGTTGCTTTATTTTCAATGGTTGTTTATTATTTATTCGGTTATTTTAACTGAATCCTCAACAAAATCTTCAATGATCATTATTTCAGGATATAAAACTGTTGAATCGACGCTCAGCCATACATCTACAGTAGTTCCTAAACGGATTAATTTATTTTCTTTAAATGAAGGGTATTGTCTCCATATTTTTGCTTCGGTTGAATCTGTTCCATCAAGAATTGATTCATCGTATATAATTGCACCTACGTTGAGCGCAGATCTTAAAATTCTTCTCTTAGCATTACTAAGAGTATAATGATGTAAGTCAGGAACTTGTGTTTTCTGGTTGCTTAAACCCATTCCTAATACTAGATCAATTTTTGAGCCTTTAGGAACAAGCGTTCCTTTCTTAATTTCTTCACCTTTATATTTTTGTTTCAGAACATTATTTATGGCAATATCTGGAACATGAATTAATCTACCTATTTCAAGTCCGGCATTTTTAAGAACAGCTTCAGCCTGGCGATGCGATACACCTACTATATCAGGCATTTTTACTTTTTCAGGATTTAAAGCATTCATAACAAGAAATATTCTGCGATTCTTTTTTACTTGAAATCTTGCAACCGGATTTTGTTCAATTACAGTTCCTCGTGGTTTATTATTGTTAAATATAGAATCAGTTACTTCTATCCGTAGTTTGCTCTTTTTAGCTTTTTTTTGCACTTCTTCCATTGTCAAGCCCGTAAAATCAGGTACTGATAAATATTTTCCATGATGCGTATATACTTTTAGGATAAGAAAAGTTAGTATTAATAGTATTATTATACCACTAAAAGCGTAAGCAAAATGTTTTAAGAAAGCCTTACTTATTAAAAACTTAAATAGAGTCATTATCTTTTTTGCTATAAAATAATCAATAATTTAACGTTGAAACAAATATAAAATTATGTAAGCACAAACTAAAATTAATTTTGCTTAAATGATTTTTAATACTCCTTTACAACATTATAAACGGTATCTCTTTCAACGGGTTTTTTTCCCGTGATTTTTATTAATTCAACCAGTTCTGAGGTTGTCATGGTTGGTTTTTGTTCTTTTGCGCCGGCCATAGAATATATTTTTGTAGAATCATCAATTGTTCCATCAATATCATCAACTCCAAATGATAAAGAAATTTGTGTAGTATCTTTACCAAGCATTGGCCAATAAGCTTTAATATGATCAAAATTATCAAGATAAATCCTTGAAACAGCAAACATCTTTAAATCTTCAATTGTATTTACCTCGCCAATATATGAAAGCGAGTTGTTAGCTTTTTTAAATTTCAATGGAATGAAAGTGTTAAAACCATTCGTTTTATCTTGTAAATTTCTAAGTTTTTCAAGAT
>DAOUTQ010000133.1 GCA_030668615.1 Bacteroidales bacterium
GCTAATGAATAAAAGATTAAAATCATTATAACTTAAACCTTGAACTTATGATGTTCTCAAAATCTAAAATGAGTAAACAAAAATTCATTGCTTGCACTGGAAAGAACAAAAAATATGAATTTGTAAATCCAAAAGAACTTTACATAAAACAAGGTAAAGAAAATATACCTGTTGAAATAATTTCCGACAAGCAAGGCTTTGTATATATTGTCTGGAAAAAGAAAAAATATTTGGTTGATATTATTGAAAAAAACCAAAACCAATATGAAATACTTGTAAATGGTGTAAGTTATTCAATTTCTGTTGAATCACCGTTCTCATATAAAAGACGAAAATTTTTGGCAAAAAGCAAAGAGGAATCAAAAGTTGAAAAAATTCAAGCTCCAATGCCAGGAAAAATAGTTGAATTTCTGGTTGAAGAAAATCAGGTTGTGAAAGAAGGTGAACCTTTACTTATTCTGGAAGCAATGAAAATGCAAAATGAAATTACTTCCAATATTCATGGTAAAATAAATAAAATCAATTTTCATGCAGAGGACACAGTCATGAAAGATGATATTTTAATTGAAGTTGAAAAATAGAAGCATAATAATGTATTTATTAAAAAGACAGCGATCTTTTTATTTCATTTGTGAATTTTAATTATATTCGCCTTGCCTTAAATTTTAGTTTAAATGGGAAATTTGGATCTGGATTTTTTTCAAGAAAATAACTATACTACAAAAAACAACTCTCGAAAGTTAATCGATAAACTATTCCTTAATACTCGAATTTATTTTGTTTTAAAATATATTCAGCAAATTTTTATAAGCAGAAGAATAGCGCTGAGAGGAAAATACGACAGAAAAGCATGGGCAGTAACTTCCCACAATGTAGTAAAACTAATAGAAGATTGTGGTGGTAAATTTCATATTCAAGGTTTTGACAACTTTCGAAATTGCAATGAACCTGTCGTGATTGTGAGTAATCATATGAGTGCAATGGAATCAATGATATTTCCTGCTTTAATTGCTCCATTTATGGAAACAACCTTTGTTGTTAAAGAAAGTATTGCAAAACATTTTCTATTTGGTCCTGTAATGCGAGCTCGAGATCCAATTGCAGTTGCCCGAACAAACTCTCGTGAGGATTTGATTTATGTAATGAAGAAAGGTAAAGAATTTCTTGAGAAAGGAACATCCGTTGTTGTATTCCCTCAAAGTAGACGACGAGAAGTTTTTAAACCAGAAGAATTCAATACACTTGGAGTAAAGCTTGCAAAATCAACAGGAGTAAAAGTAATTCCGATGGCTATAAAAACAGATTTTTGGGGAAATGGTAACCTTGTTAAAGATCTTGGGCCAATTAGAAGAGATCGTGAGATTTTTATCACTATTGGAAAACCACTGGAAATTTCCGGGAATGGAAAAGAACAGAATGATCAGATTGTTAAGTTTATTGGAGAAAAACTAAAAGAGTGGGAAAAGAATTAAATAATTCAAGATATATATAAGAAAAACAGCACTTTATAATTAATTAAAGTGCTGTTCCTTTTTACTGAACAGTATTAGATAAATCTGAGCCAGCTTTAAATTTGACAGTTTCATCAGGATCAGGATCTACAATAGGTTCTTGAACTGTATTTGATAAATCAGAACCAGCATCGCCACCTTTAATTTTTCTTAATTCATCAGAAGTTAAAATTTCTAATTTCATAGTGTTGGGTTTTAAGGTTAATAACTAAAATAATATCTAAAAATACTAAATAATTTTATTCTATTTCAAAGTTAAATATGTATAGCTTCACAAATATGTAATTAATTAATGCTTCATTGATCTATAGATATAAAAAAAGACCTAATAAAATTGAGCCTCTTTTCATAATAAATATTTTATTATTTTTTTACCAAATAATGATAATCCAAATAATAAAGAAGTTTAAGCGAAATACTATTTATTTGTGATGATTCAAATGTATTATTTAAATTGTCGAAAAAGTCATTAATAATATTTGCTTCACTTGTATAAATTGCATTTTTCCATACAATTGCCATTTCACTTCCGGGAGCAAAGCGCCATAAATATTTCATGTCAATTGTAAATGCATTATAATTATAGTTCTGATCTTCTCCGTAAGTATCATATCCAATTGAATTACTTAATTCTCCATTTTCCTGCAATCTGTGAAAATCGGTATATTCCACTCTGCTCCAGTAATGTCGTACTCGTAAACTTAACGATGATTTATTATTAAATATGTAGTTTGTATTTAATGTATTAGTTAAAGTTTGTTGATCTCTTTCACCAAAATTAATTATAGTATTCCCGCTGGCATCAGTATAATCTTCAATATAACCATAAGTATTAAATGCAGTGTTTACACTAAAAATATAAGTTAAAAGCCACTTATCGTTGAATCTTATTCTTGGTCCAATAGCGTACTGATAACCATACTGATCATAATCGTATGCTTTCCATCCTCCTGTTCTAAAATCTAAAGCAATTCTTTTTCTATAATCAGTAGACATCCAAAAATTAACAAACCCCATTTTATGTCGATTATATCTCCAACCATCAACTCTTGACTCAAAATAATCGTAACGTTTAAAAGGTTTGGTTTCGAAATATAATCCGGTATGCAAATAATTTTTAGCAAAGGTTGTATTTGTAACAAAGTTGATTTCTAAATCAGAATATTTTCGTGGTTTATAAAGACTTGTTTGTCTGATAGAAACTTCGTTATGCCAATTTAATACTTTCCAGAAAGGCTCCTTTTTATTATAACTTAATTCTAAATCCCATGTTGATTCATTATTTTGTTGAATATATCCCATATCATTTGGATCATAAGTGTCAGATTCTGTTATATGTGTCAGTTCAAATAAAAAGTTACCTTTTGTTTTAGCAAGTTGGATTGCATAAGTATGACCAAGTTCTGTTGAATCTGAATATATCTGACTTACTCCTCCACGACCATAAAGTTGGTATGAATTCTCTTTATTCATTAATTTAAATTCACCACCTGTTACATTTGCAGTATAATTTTCTTCAGCGTGCAGAACATTTGTATTTACAAAGCTTACATAGGAATTGTTTTTTAGAGTTTGATCTAAAACTAACATATTATAATTAGTAAAACCTTGAGTTCGGTATATTCTTTTTTCATTTGTAATAGTATCTTCAATTTCAGCATCTACAGCACCAGTCATTGCATTTATGAATCCTATTCCAAGTCCATCGGATGTTCTTCCTGAAATTTTAGTTGCATTTATCAATTTTGTTTCTGCAGGGTTTCTAATTAAATCTTCATCTGTTTTCAAATTGTCGTATACATCATCGGAACCCTTTGGTGTACCACCAATTCTTCTTGAATAAAAAATTTCTCCTTTATTAAAAAGTTCTGTTCCTTCAGTAAAAAAGGCTCTTTTTTCATCATATCGAACTTCAAATGGTGACAAGTTAAGTATTTCATCATCAGACTGTACCTGTCCAAAATCCGGAATTAATATCATATCAAGAGTAAAACTCTGATTTATTCCCCATTTTAAATCCATTCCGGCATTAAAATCATTATTCCATTTATTCCCATCTGCATCATTTTCAAGATATGCAGAAATATAAGGTGTAACGGATAAGCGCAAAGGAGGTTTGATATTATTTATTCCGGTAATCTCACCCATTTGATTTATAAAGCCTCTTGTATTGATATCAACAAAATTCCAGCTACTCCATTCTCTGAGTCTTCTAATTTGTCTAAAAAAATGAATTCCCCAATCCTGATTATCTTCTTTGGAGAATCTTAATGCAGAATATGGGATTTTAATTTCTGCAACCCATCCATACTCTGTTATTTTAACTGAACTTTCCCAAACTCCATCCCAGTTAGAATCGCTATGATTTCCATTATGTTTACCATCAGATTGAACTCCTGAAGCTGATACCATAAATTCAACAGCATTAACTCCATCATTGAATGTGCTTATTAAAACAGTAAACAAATCCGAATTCATTCTTGTAAATTCATCACGTACACCCAAATCTTTTATCATACTATCGGGATTATTGTCGTACATAATTGCACCAAAGTATATAGCTTGATCGTCGTAAACTACTTTTACTTCTGTAGGTAAAGAAGGTTTATCTCCATTATATGGTTCAAATTGAATAAAATCTTTTGCAATAGCAGCTTTTGACCAAACTGACTCATCCAATATTCCGTCAATTTTTGGTGATTCAAATACTTTAGCTACTTCCAGCGAACGCTTTTCATTATTTAAAGCTTTAACTTTAAAACTAATAACTGATAAACTAATTATTAATAACCCTAAAACAATATTCCTCACTTTTTCCAACTTTTTAAATTCCTACGATTAAAAGACTTGAATGTCTTTAAAAGGTTTAATCTGAATTTAAAATTCTGAAGTAAAATGGAAATTTATTTTATCAAATTTGCTTTGAGCCATTTGTAAAGCATAAGGTGAATCGGCCATAAATACTTCCCTACCACGTTTATCAATAGCTATATTTGCATATTTTCTTTTTCTGAAATCTTCGATTTGTGCTTTGTCATCAGATTGTATCCAACAAGCCTTATGCATTTGAATAGATTCGTATTTACATTTAGCACCATATTCATGCTCTAACCGGAATTGAATAACATCAAACTGAAGTTGTCCAACCGTTCCAATAATTTTACGTCCATTGAACTTATTAGTAAATAGCTGTGCAACTCCTTCATCCATTAATTGATCTAAACCTTTTGCAAGTTGCTTATATTTCATAGGATTGGCATTTTCAACATAACGGAACATTTCTGGAGAAAAACTTGGAAGTCCTTTAAAATGGACTACTTCTCCTTCTGTTAATGTATCACCAATTTTAAAGTTACCTGTATCGTGAATACCAACAATATCACCAGGATAGGCTTCTTCAACAATTGATTTTTTTTCTGCCATAAATGCTGTAGGCGAAGGAAATTTTAATTTTTTACCTGTACCAACGTGCAAATAGTTTGTATTTCGCTTAAAACTACCTGAACAAATTTTAACAAATGCTAAACGATCTCTGTGATTTGGATCCATGTTAGCATGAATTTTAAATATAAATCCCGAAAATTTATTTTCAAAAGGATCAATGTCTCTTTCTTCAGCTGTAACAGTTCTTGGGAAAGGAGCAATATTAATGAAACACTCCAATAATTCCTTAACTCCAAAGTTATTTAATGCACTACCAAAAAACACAGGAGCCAAATCTGCCGATAAATAATCTTCATCTTCAAACTTAGGATAAACTTCAGTAATCAATTCAAGTTCTTCTCTTAAAGTATTTGCATACTGATCTCCAATGTGTTTTTCTAACTCAGAACTATTTACATCTTTAAACTCTATTGATTCTTCTATATTCTGTTTATCCTCTCCACTAAATAAATTAAGTTTTTCTTCATATAAATTATAAACACCTTTAAATGTTGGTCCATTACTTATTGGCCAACTTAAAGGGCGAACATGTATTTGTAGTTCACTCTCAATTTCATCAAGCAATTCAAAAGGATCTTTACCACTTCGATCAAGCTTATTAATAAAAACCATAACCGGAGTTTTACGCATACGGCAGACTTCCATTAATTTACGTGTTTGTGGCTCTACACCTTTTGCTGAATCAATTACAATAATTACACTATCAACAGCTGTTAAGGTTCTAAAAGTATCTTCAGCAAAATCCTGGTGACCCGGCGTATCCAATATATTAATTTTTCGACCTTTATATTCGAAACCCATAACAGAAGTTGCTACGGAAATACCACGTTGACGTTCGATTTCCATAAAGTCGGAAGTAGCTGTTTTTTTGATTTTATTACTCTTTACAGCTCCGGCTACATGAATTGCCCCACCAAATAATAATAACTTTTCTGTTAATGTAGTTTTTCCTGCATCAGGGTGACTAATAATTCCAAAAGTACGTCTACGCTTGATTTCTTCCTTAAATCCCATTATTATCAATATTAATATTTCGAATATTCTCGAAGGTGCAAAAGTATAAAAATCAATGAATATATTTTAATCGAAAGCATGATTTAGTTTTAGAAATATTTTTACTAAATTGATGCGTAAATTCTGAACAAATGGCACACAATACGGTTAAATCATCTTACAATCAACTAATTGAACGCCTAAATCGTTTTCCTCAAGGAGCACCTTCATCAGAGTTGTTATTTAAAATTCTTGAAATGATGTTTAGTGAACGAGAAGCTAAATTAGTTTCATTACTTCCTATAAAACCATTTTCAGCAAGAAAAGCGAGTAAAATATGGAAACTTGATATAGTTAAAACCCAAAATATTTTAGATGAATTATCACACCGTGCAATTTTAGTTGATGTTGAACAAAATGGAGAAATGCAGTATGTTCTTCCTCCACCAATGGCTGGTTTCTTTGAATTTTCATTGATGCGCATTCGAAAAGATATAGATCAGAAAGTTTTAAGTGAGCTTTTTTATCAATATATGAATGTTGAAGAAGATTTTATAAAAAGTTTATTTACTGAAGGAGAAACACAATTAGGAAGAGTATTTGTAAATGAATCGGTTTTAAGCAATGAAAATGCTATTCACGTTTTAGATTACGAACGTGCTTCTGAAGTAATAAATAATGCATCGCATATTGGAGTTGGAATGTGCTATTGCAGACACAAAATGGAACATTTGGGTAAAGCTTGTGATGCTCCAAGGGATATTTGTATGACATTTAATAATACTGCGGCCTCTTTAACAAAACATGGTCATGCGAGAACTATTGATAAAAATGAATGTTTTGATTTATTAAATAAAGCATATGATCACAATCTTGTTCAATTTGGAGAGAATGTTCGTGAAAACGTGAGTTTTATTTGCAATTGCTGCGGTTGTTGCTGTGAAGCATTATTGGCATCGAAACGTTTTGCAATAATGAATCCGGTTCACACAACTAATTTTATTCCTGAAATACAAATTAATAGTTGCAATGGATGTGGTTTATGTGAGACTAAATGCCCTGTAGATGCTATTCGCATTGAATCAACTGAAATTGAAAATCAGAAAATCGCAATTATAGATGAAAACTTATGTTTAGGTTGTGGTGTTTGTGTTCGTGTTTGTAATAAAAACAGCATTCTATTAAAATCAAGGCCTGAGAGAGTTTTAACACCTTTAAACGGAACACATAAAGCGGTTGTAATGGCTATTGAACGTGGTAAATTGCAAAATTTGATATTTGATAATCAGGTATTATGGAATCATCGGGCAATGGCTGCTGTGCTTGGAGTAATTCTAAAACTTCCACCTATAAAACAGGTTATGGCAAGTAAACAAGTTAAATCAAGGTATCTTGAAAAGCTTATTGCAAAAATAAATCTTTAAAGTAATTATTTCACTTTATCACCTGAAATATATGTATTTAGAATGTTAATATAAGGAATCTTATTTTCATCAATTTCCATAATATCCTTATCCAAAACAATAAAATCAGCAAACTTACCGGATTCTATACTTCCTTTTTCGTTTTCTTCAAATGCTGCTTTTGCTGCCCAAATAGTCATTGATTTCAAGGTCTCCTCTCTTGATAATGCATTTTCTTTTTGAAAACCATTCTCAGGATAACCTTCTAAATCTTTTCGGGAAACTGATGCATAAAAGGTTAAAAGCGGATCAATCTTTTCTACAGGAAAATCGGTTCCATTTGGAATCCATCCATTCTGATCAAGTAATACCTTATATATATAGGCGTTTTTAATTCTCTCATCTCCTAACCTTTCATCTGCCCAGTACATATCTGATGTACAATGTGTTGACTGTATTGATGGAATAATATTGTATTTCCCAAATTTCTCAACATCATCAAGATGAATAACCTGGGCATGTTCAATTCTCCATCGTTTATCATTCGGGCCATTAAGGTATTCTGAATAGATATTAAGCATTAATCTGTTTGCAGAATCTCCAATAGCATGAGTATTAATCTGATAATTATTTTCAATTGCTACTTTACACATTTCATGATAAAATTCAACAGGTTCTACAATCAAACCATAATTTTCAGGATCATCGGAATATGGTTCTATTAAACATGCACCACGCGAACCCAACGCTCCATCGGCATATAATTTAATTGATCGTACATTTAAATAATCTGTTTTATAAATTCCATTTTTAGCAAAATAATTTATGTTTTCTTCATTAGGTTCAAGCATAGCATATACACGCATATTCATTTCGCCAATATTTTGAAGAGAATCAATCAGAAGTATTTGTTTTTTATATAAACCTGCATCACAAACTGAAGTTAATCCAACCTCGAAGCAATTTTGTTCGCCTTGTTTTAATGCTTTTATTGCAATTTCCTGTTCAGGATCAGGAACTAAATTGCTTACTAGTGTCATAGCGTTATCAATCAGCACACCTGTTGGTTCATCATTTTGCAAATATATTTTACCACCATCAACCTGAGTTTTATTTGTAATTCCTGCTAATTCAAGTGCTTTAGAATTTGCTATTGCTGCATGACCGTCAACACGTTTTAAATAAACTGGTTTGTTAGGGAATAACTTATCCAGTTTTTCTTTTGTTGGAAACTCTTTTACGTCCCAATCATTCTGATCCCAACTTCGTCCTAAAACCCATTCTGAATTATACTTTTCATCATGTATTTTAATTACCTCTAAAATCTCTTCAAACGATTTTGTTCCTCGTAAATCAGCTTGTAACAATGTCATACAATAACCATAAAAATGACTGTGAGCATCAATAAACCCGGGATACACATATTTACCTTTTAAATCAAGAATCTGATCAGAATTATATTTCGATAATATTTCTTTTGAATTACCAACGGCAATGAATTTCCCATCTTTAACAGCAAAACATTCAGCAACAGAAAATGCACTATCTACTGTATAAATTTTAGCATTAGTTACAATAAAATCTACTTCTATATTTTCATTACAAGACCATAATAGGCCAATGAATAAAGCTAAAACAAATAATTTCTTCATAAAGCATTTTTTTACATTTAACTATATAAAAGTATTAATTCTGGTTACTTGATACAAGCCTTCGTTTATATGACCATCGCAATACATATATTCCAACTAATAATGATATTACAGCAATTGCAAAGGTTAATGAGAATCCAAACAATTCATATATTACTACACCAATTAAAGGTGACACGGCTCCTCGCAATCCAGTACCAAACAAATGAATAGCATGATAATCACCGGCTTCCTCATTTCTTCCAAAATATGATGAACCTATATTCCATGACAATAGCATTGTTGAAAAGAAAAAACCGTAAAAAATTGTAGCTATTAGAAGTGTAACATAAATATCTATTTTCCAAACTTCAAAACTAAACGGGAAAAATTTTGTTAGGCCTGTAAATAAAATATAACCCGCCATTGAGATGAATGGAATAATGGTAAATTTTCTAGGATCAACTTTTCCAATTACTTTTCCAAATACCGGCAATAATATTATAGCTATTATATTATATGCATTCTGATAAAATGCTACACTTGAATAATTTAATGACAATGCTTTGTCGTAGAATATATTGATTACCGAACGTGTACTCATAAAGGCGAAACCATAAAACATATACGCAATTTGATAATCAAAATACGCTTTATTTGTTCTAAGCATCTTCACCATTTTTTTAAATGAACTTACGACTGCCTGTAAAACGCTTTCGGTAAACTCTGGGATTGTATCTAAAGTAAACTCTATTCTTCCAATTAATAAGATGCTAACTATTCCAAGAATTCCTAAAATTGGGAAGAACCAGATGAATGATAGCTCATTTGCATCTAACAGTATA
>DAOUTQ010000096.1 GCA_030668615.1 Bacteroidales bacterium
ATATTATCGCTACCAACAACTTCAGTAAATTGGTTAAGAATATTTTGATCTAAACTACATTTTACTTCCAGCTTTACTTCATGATTTCCTTCTAAATGTTTTTCAGCTAAATCAGATTCAGAATAACCAAACTTTTCTTTTATTATATTAATAGTACCCTTATCAATCTTTGTTTCTCGTTTATCGCCCCATTTGAATATTTCTCGGTATGTTTTATCCATAATTATTCAGGTAATTTAAAGTTTTTCATTACAATATTAATTTCTTCCTGCGTTTTTTGATCATCCCATTTTAAGTATTCTTTCGCAGTTTCGACAACCTTATTAAAAACTTCATCGCCAGGATAGCCTAAAGTACCTATTCCTGTTCTTCTGAAAAATATATCAGATAAAGTATATGCCATCTCTTTTTTAATAACATAAACCACTTCGGCCAGAATTTCCCCATCTTCTGTTAATACTTCAATTAAAGGTTTGTCGTACATTGCTAAACGGAATATTGTATGACATTCCAAACCATAATTTCGCCCTACATAGTTAATTGTAGCTTCAGAAAATTGTGGATATCTTAAAACAAGCTGACGAATAAAACTTTCCATGTTTTTAATATCAGAATCAACTAAATATTTCTTTTTAGTAGTTGAACTTCCTAAATTTCTATTCAGTTTTTTAGAAACTTTCCTCACAACATGTTCTGCAAGCTTCCTACTGGTAGTATATTTACCACCTTCCACTGTAAGTAAACCATTCAATCCATCTTTTGCATTATCGAATATTTCGTATTTGCGTGATGATTCATACGATGCTTCAGTTTGGTTATCAACTAAGGGTCGTAAACCTCCATAGGCAAATTGAATATCTTCATACTTAATTTTCTCGTTGCTATAATTGGCATTTATTTCTTCCAATAACTCAACTATGCTCTGCTTTGTAACTTTATATTCATCAGGATGACCATTATATTCTTTATCCGTTGTTCCAATCAAAGTATGATTTCTCCATGGAATCATCATTACATGGCGGCCAGCTTTAGTCATCATTAGAACTGCATGATCACTACATAATTTTTTAGTGATGATATGTATGCCTTCTGATCTACGAATATTATGGTTTATTTTATTTTCATTTGTAGCAGATTTAAGAACTAAGTCAGTCCACGGACCGGTACAATTAATCGTTAAATCAGCTGTTATTTCATGTTCTTTACTTTCTAATAAATCAGAAACTTTAACACCCTTCACATTATTGTTATCAATAATAAATGAATTTATTTTCGCATAATTTGCAACTTTTGCTCCATTTGAAATGGCAGAATTTAAGATTCCTAATGTTAAGCGCTCAGGGTTAATGTTTTGGCAATCATAATAAATGCTTGATCCTGTTAATTTGGTTTGAGGTATGCAAGGCTCAATTCTTTTTGTACGTTTTGCACTTATGGTTTTATGAAATCGAAGTTTCTTGGTTTTATCCCATGTCCATGCTTTATCCAATGAGAGTAAATCATACAGAACCATACCAACAAATAAAGAGATCTTATTATTTTTAAGATTACTATATGTTGGAATCATAAAAGGCATTGGATATACAAAATTGGGAGCTATATTCTCTAAAGTTCGGCGTTCAGAAAGCGATTCACGAACCAATCCAAACTCTAAATTTTTAAGATACCGTAATCCTCCATGAATTAGCTTAGAAGTAGCAGCCGATGTTGCTTCACCAAAATCTCCTTTTTCGAAAAGTGCTACTTTCAATCCTCGTGTCGCTGCTTCATATGCAACAGAAACTCCGGATATTCCTCCTCCAATAATAATAATATCAAAATGTTTTTCAAATGGTTCATCAAAGATTCGTCTCATAAAATATAGTTTATTCGTTTGATCATTTATCAAAGATCATTATAATTATTGAATAAATAACTTAACAAATGTTAAATAAACTGATTGTTGATTACCAATTAATATTCTTACGTAAGCGGCTTAAAGACTGCAGTTTAATGCCCAAGAAATCTGCAATATACTTTAAAGGAACATCATGAATCATATCTGGATATTGCTTCAAGATTCTTTTATAACGTGTTTCAGCGGTTTCGGTAATAAATGAGTAGATTCTGCGTTGCGATTCAACAAACATTTCTTCGATTATTCTTCTTCCTAATCGTTCCCACTTTGGATATTCAGAATAAAGATATTCCAAATGCTCTTTTTTAATGACCAATAGCTCACAATCCGTTATTGCGCTTATTATTTCGAAGGAAGGAGTTTGCAAAACGAAACTAGACAATGCTGTTGCAAACGAATGTAATGGTGTAATATCGCGTGTAATTTCTTCACCATCGTAATTGTAGTAAACCCTTAAATATCCAGAATTTGTAAAAGCAATTTGATCTGCAATCTCACCTTCGTTTATAAATATTTCATTCTTATTTAAGTGAATAACCTGAACAAATTCTTGTACTGATTTTATTTCTTTTTCGCTAAAATCAACAAACTGATTTATAAATTTAAAAAGGTTTGATAGCATTGATATTTCTATTCAAGAAAAGAATTCGTTTTATTTCGCTCAAGTTACTAAAAAATAATCTTTTTTTAGAGATAAAAAATCATTTATAAAAATATAAATAGGGTATAATATGTAATGTGTATCTTATATTTAAGAAATCGTGAACTGTAAATTATTGCTCTTTATCATATGTTTGATTATTATATATTATTAACTTAAATTTAAATGTTATGAGTACTAAAAAGATTTTAATTTTTATTATTGCCATTTTATCATCAGGAATGGTGAAATCGCAAACAGGTGGAACAATAGGTGGATCAGTTGCAAATCGAATTGAACAACAATTATCGGAATATTACAACAATTTTATTAATTCAAAAATTGGTGATGGATCAGTAATGTCATACGAAAAAATTGAAGGAGATCCTTACTTATACAAAGATTTCGTAAAAGGAACTATCAAATTTGAAAAAGATAAAAACATTGTAGGGAAGCTCCGTTATAACATGTATAGTGATGAAATAGAATTTATTTATCATGATTACAAACTTATTCTTGTTTATGAAGATTCATTCTCAGGAATAACACTGGGTGAATACAATTTTATACAATTACCGGATCCAAAAAAAAATGATAATAAACCCGGATATTTTATATATCTAACAAATGGTAATTACGATTTATTAGTAAAGAAAAGTGTAAGATTCATAGAAGAAGAAAAGCCTAAAATAATGGTTGAGTCTAAACCTGGACGTTTTGAAAAGAACCCTAATAAATATTTCTTAATGTCAGATAATAATGAATTATATGAGATTAATTCAGTTAATAAGTTAAAGAAATATTCAAATGATTTAGAACTTTTCGTAAATGAGTTTATTGCTGATAATAAGTTGAGAATAAATACTGAAAGCTTAACGGCTTTCTTTACTTGGGTTAATACTAAATAGAATAGACAAGTGCTAATAATAGATAAACTAAACTATTATTAGCACTTATTTTTTATTCATGTTTTAATGAATCTACGGGATTAAGTCTTGCTGCTTTTATTGTATGAGCACTTACGGATAACATTGTGATTAAAAAAACCAAAATTACTGGAATTGTAAATAACCATATTGAAATCGTCATTTTAGTTTCAAAATTATGCAACCATAAATTAATTCCCCAAATAAGAACCGGAACAGATATTACTAAAGCTATTAAAATAAGGTAAATATATTCTTTTGATATATTAACCACTATATTTGATACTTTAGCACCTAATACTTTTCGTATTCCAATCTCTTTTGTTTTAAGGTTTGCAGTATAAAGTGATAAGCCAAATAATCCTAAACAAGTTATAAATATTGCTAAGAATGAGAAAATTCCAAATACATTGCCGAATTTTTTATCTGCTCTGAACTGCTCATCATAATATACATCGAGAAAAAAGAAATTAAACGGATTGCCCGTGAATAAAACATTCCATTGATTTTCTATGCTTTTCAGATTTTTATTAATGGTTTCAGTCTCAAACTTTATTGAAAAACAACCAAAGCGACTTTCATTTGGCAAATACCTGAATATCTGTGGCTCAGGTAATGCCTTTGGCGATTCATGACGATAATCTTTCAAAACACCTATTATTGTATAAATATTTCCCCAGTAATCAATTTGCTTATTTAAAGCATCTTCAGGACTTTCGAACTCAAGCCATTTTACAGCAGTTTCATTAATAATTACTGCATCTTTATCTGATGGGAACTCGCGAGAGAAATTTCTTCCGTTTACAAATTCCATTTTATACAAATCGATTAGCTTATCGTCTACACCCATAATCATATAATTTTTTCCTGATGTAGCGTCCTGTCCAATTTTAAATATACCTCCGTTATCCCACCATATTTTGCGTCCGGGAACTTCGGTTGAAAATGCAACCCCCTTAACTCCTGTTAGTTTTTCAATTTCTTGTTTAAATGTCTCTTTTCTTTGAATAAATGTAGAGTCAACAGCTTTTGGCATATTTATAACTAAGGTTTGTTCAATATCGAAACCTAAGTTTTGAGTTCGCATAAATTTTAATTGTGAAAAAACAGCAAATGTGCCTGTAATCAATATAATAGAAATCATTAATTGAAATACAACTAAAACTTTTCTTAAGTTTATTCCCCGAGTTGATGAAAACAACTTCCCTTTTAAAACATGAACAGGTTTAAATGAAGATAGCGCAAACACAGGATACATACCTGTAACAAAAGTTCCGATCAAATATGTTCCCAAAACAAAAATGATAAACCATGATTGACTCCAAAATTTATAATCGTAAGGGACTCCTGTTAGTCCTGAAAAAGCAGGTTTTAATAATTCAATTAATACAAGTGCAATAAAAAGTCCAAGAAAATTAACAATTGCTGATTCAGTATAAAATTGTTTAATTAAGTTCCATCTTACAGCTCCAACAACCTTTCTTACGCCTACTTCGCGAGCACGTTCCATCGATCGAGAAGTAGTTAAATTGATATAATTCACCCATGCAATAATAATAATGAATATCCCAATTATATATAGAAATTTCACTGATTTTTCATCTCCGTTAACCTCCTGTTCCTGAAGTAAATGAGATTTTAAATGAATATATTCAATGGGCTGTAAATTAAAATACATAACCATTTCATAATACTTAAGCATTTCGCCAATTTGTGTTTCAGTGAATTTTATAAACTGTTTTTCTAAATCACGAGGATTGGCGTCTGGTTTTAGTATTAAATAAGTAAATGCACCTGTATCTCCCCATGATTCTAAATAGTCATCAGCTCTCCATTTCTCAAGATTTGGGAATGCAACTAAGATTTCTGGTTTTAGATGTGAGTTTTCAGGAACATCATTATAAATAGCAACAACCTGGTAGTCTTCTACTTTATTTAGTTTTAAGCTTTTACCTATTGGATTAATTTTTCCAAAATACCTTTCTGCAACACTTTTACTAATTACTATATTATTGGGCTCTGTTAAAGCATTGATAATATTTCCATCAATAATTTCAAAGTTCAAAATATTAAAAATCTCCTGTTCGGCATAATAGATTTTTTTCTCTATAAACTTATTCACTCCATACGAAAAAGTTGCTTCACGAACAGCTAATCGTGCAAATCGCTCAATTTCAGGAAAATTGTCTTTTAATAATGGTCCAATCACGGGACAAGCAGAAGCAAATTCTACATCACTCCCATCGCTACTTGTTCTTCCGTATGTTAATCGATAAATATTTTCACTATTTCTGTGATATGAATCAAAGCTTTCTTCGAAAGTTATATAATGAAATATAAGTGCAGATGCAGCTATTCCTATTGCCAAACCCGATATATTCAAAAGAGTAAATACAAATTTGTTAAGTAAAACTCTTTTTGCTATAAGGAGATAATTTTTAATCATAATCAATGTTTTAATAGTATTAATAAATATAAGATTACAATTATATAATAAAGTTTAAAGTATGTAAATTAAAAAATGCCAATCTGCAACTATCTAAGTACAAACTGCATATTTTTTAATGTGAATTGAAATTTATAATGTAAATTGGCTGCATTAAAAAAACTAAACATTGAACTATGAAGAAGTCATTTGCAATTTTATCAATCTTACTTATAAGCTTATATTCATGTAATTATAAAGAAAAGAAAGCTAAAGAAGAAGCTGAATTAGATGTAATAAAATCAACCATAATTGAAGTTGGACAAACTGTTCCCGAGTTTAGCTATATAACTTTAAATGATGATACTATTAATATTAATGATTTAAAGGGTAAAGTTGTTTTTATGAATTTCTTTGCTACTTCATGTCCTATTTGTATTAAAGAACTTCCATCTATTGAAAGTGATATTTGGACAAAGTATAAAGACAATGAAAGCTTTGAATTAATTGTTTTTGGAAGAGAACATGTTGCTAAAGAAATGATTGCATTTAAAGAAAAAAATGGATATACATTTAATATTGTTCCTGATCCAGGGAGAAAAATATACTCCTTGTTTGCTGAAAAATATATTCCAAGAAACATTATTTTAGATCGAAATGGAAATATTATTTATCAAGCAACAGGATTTGATGATGAGGAGTTTGCAAAACTGAAAGAAACTATTGAAACCGAATTAACAAAATAAATTCCTATAATGGTCAACACTTCCACAAGCTCAGTGTGACAATAAAATGCTTAAAGAGGTGT
This sequence comes from Bacteroidales bacterium, assembly GCA_030668615.1. GTDB lineage: Bacteria > Bacteroidota > Bacteroidia > Bacteroidales > UBA12077 > UBA12077. Next base: position 6,697 of record DAOUTQ010000096.1, read on the forward strand.
CATGTTGAGCTTGTCGAACTTCTCTCAAGCGAAGCATAAATATGAACAACTCTTTTTTAATAAATTCTTATGTTTGAAGCTTATTATAAATCACCCGTTGGTAATTTGAGAATCATTTCAAATGATACTGATATTATAAAAATTGAATTTGCGGATGAATACTTTAAAATGAAAATGATTCCGGTTCAGTTACAAAACTGTATAACTCAGCTTGACGAATATTTTAAAGGCGAACGAAGGGTATTTAATATTGGGATAAATCCTGCAGGAACAGAATTTCAAGGAAAAGTATGGAATCTATTACTAAAAATTCCATATGGTAAAACCATTTCATATTTAGATCTTTCGAAACAATTTGGTGACGAAAAAGCTATTCGCGCAATTGCATCGGCTAATGGTAAGAACCCAATTCCAATCATTATTCCTTGCCACAGAGTTATTGGCAATAATGGGAAATTAACAGGTTATGCAGGTGGTTTAATTAAAAAACAATGGCTCTTAGAACATGAAGGCGCTATTCAACAAAGGAGTTTATTTCACTAATAAAATAAAATCGCTACCTGGTTCGTTATCACCAAACTCTCCGTATCGTGGCTGTGGCTCAACTTTTTCTACATACTGAATAATTTCGTTAATTGTAAGTATACCATCGTTACCGCCATAATTTCTGAGAGATTCTAAAAGTTTACGTGCAAACGGAGAATGATGGCCAGGTCTTCCATCAGGCACATATTCTTTGCCACCTGAGGTTAAATACAATCGTGTTTTATATTTCTTTTTACGTTGAATAAATTCTTCATTTGTAACTTCAGTGTACATATCAGCAGCTCTGCTCTTTGATGCAACTAATGGATCAAATGTGCCACCAAAACAAACATCCATTATAAGTAAAATATGATTGCACGGAATATTATTAATCATAGTACGCAAATTGGAATGCGATAAATAGGAAGTTTTTGCAACATCATCTGATTTAGAATCACGTGAAATAACATATCCTTCTTTAAAAACATCATCGTAAATTCCATGCCCCGCAAAAAAGATAAGTAAATTATCATTTGGACTATACTCCAATAGAGCATATTCACGAATCTTCTCAATGGCTTCTTTTAATGTTGGATTTATAAGAAGTTCTGGCTGTACATAATAATTTGATTGCAATTCATCAGAAACAGTAGTTGCGTCAATAACAGGATTCACAAGTTCGGAAAATGAGTCATAAATGTTAGTTGCGAATATTAATGCACGATCAACACCAACAAGATCTTCTCCAGTAACTGATTTCTCAGTTTTCGCTAAATTAGATTCCGATCTATCTGCCTGTGTACTTGCGTTTCTTTTCTTTTTTACAATATGAAATGGATTTTCAATTGGTGTAACTACGAAGGCTTTTTTACTTGTAGTTATAACCAATTCGAAATTAGAATATTCGTATGAATTACTATCTTTATTTTTTGTTTTAGTTGCTTGTAAATATGCTTTATTCCAATTTCGTTTAAAAATTTTAGCTTCTTCAATTGGGATTTTAACACCAGCATCAGATTCCAAAAATCGAATTTTATAAATTTCCAGATCTGCGTTATAACCAATAAGTCTTTCAATTGGTATTTTGACTTTTCCTGAAACTCCTGATTTTACTCCAAAGTGTTTTTCGGTATTATATTGCAATTGAGATAATACTTCTGATTTCAGCTTTTCCCTTCTATCGTTATACTGAATTGTTGTTTCAAATTCATCGCGTGGTGCAGTAAGTTTCTTATCCAGCTTTTCTAAAATACTTTCAATGGCCTCTGCTGTTAAAATAATTTTCTGAGCAGAAGTTAATTCACCATCCATATAATCAGTAATTAATGATTTGCGCGAAGGCTTAATTCCTGTTATTTCCCAAATAATAGATGATTTATCGGAACTAAATGAAGTTAAAAACAGACCATCATCGCTAAAGGTTCCTCCAAAAACATAATCGCTATGCCGATATATATGATCAAATTCAGAAATCTTTTCAGGTGTAATTTTAGCAATTACTAAATCCTGATCTTTACCAAACACCAAATATTCGCCGGTTGAGTTGTATTTAACTGTTCTATTAACTCTTATTTTTAGGCTATCTTTAAATACTGCCTTTTTACCATTTAAATTATATCTTCTAAGCTCATATTGAGATGATGATACAAATTCATTTTTTGAAGGATGAAAGCAAACATCATATTGCCAATATTTTAATCCCGGTATTGTATCACTTAAAGTGTATTTATCATTTGCATACTTGTAAACTGAAATCATTCTATCGTAACCTCCAACAGCTAGATATTCATCGTTATAATTAAAGCTTATTCCCATAACAGCATCTTCATAAGCAAACTTCTGAGATAACTCCATCTGATCATCAATCCATGTCCAGATACAAACGGTTTCATCTGAAGACGCACTTGCCAGGTATTTCCCATTATGACTAAATTCCAATTTATTTATATTGTGTGAGTGACCATTTAATACCTGCACCACTTTTTTATCTTCAAGCCTAATTATTGCAATATCATTGTCACTTTTATATTTGGCGTAAGCTAAATACTTTTCGTCCGGTGAAAATGAAATATGACCTCCGACCGATTTTGGGTTCCCCTGATGATTAAAAATCCTTTTCCAATTCTTATCATAAATTTCAAGTGTATTATTCCCTATTGTCAAAGCAAAATAATTTCTGAATGGAGAAAATTTGCTATCCATTATATAATCAGGGTAACCTTTCAGTTCTTTTTTTTCCTTATAAGTAAATTCCTGCGAGTAAACCTGTGTAAAAGACAGAATCAATAAAATAGTTAGTAACTTTTTCATAACAGTTTATATTTATGCGTTTGTCAAGTTATATATTCAATTTGATATTTCAAATATTTATTAAGCTAAAGCTGCTAACGAACACAGATTAATTCTATTAATAAAATCGTATTCGCAGTAATTATATCAAAAAATAATATCACTTAAACATTCTTTAATATTGATTAACAGACTATTTAGAACACAAAAAATATTTGCTGTGAACATTGCAATTATTACATTGTTGATTAAATTAAAGCCAAAAAAAATTGCCAGTAACAATAATTTCATATATTTATATCCTTAATAATTTAGATGTTTTTGGTTTAAAACGAATACTGCAATTAAGATTTAATCGATAAAACTTTGATGAACAACATGTTATAAATAATGTAATAATTGTATCTAAAAAATGAAATGTGTTATATAACATGTAGTACAACTTAAATCTTCAATATATGGATATAAACGGAAAAATTTATAAAGACTTTCTTAACAGAAATGAACGATTTAAAGTTCAGAATGGACCTGATAAGATTAAAAAACAACATGATAAAGGAAAACTACATGCACGAGAACGTATAGCTTTACTTTTCGATAAAGATTCATTTGAAGAATTAGATGCATTTGTTACTTCCGCAACACCAGATACTGGTTTTGGAAAAATTGATGAAGCATTTGGCGATGGCGTTGTTGTAGGTCACGGTCGTGTGAATGGTCGCTTAGTTTATGTTTATTCTCAAGACTTTACAGTGATGGGAGGTTCGCTTGGGGCTGTTCACGCTAAGAAAATTATAAAAATTCAGGAATTAGCATTACGTGTTGGAGCTCCAATTATTGGTCTGATTGATTCTGGAGGAGCACGTATTCAAGAAGGTGTTGCAAGTTTGTCTGGCTATACAAGTATTTTTCATAACAATATACGGTCATCTGGTGTAATACCCCAAATATCAGTTATTCTTGGGCCTGCTGCCGGAGGTGCGGTGTATTCTCCTGCCATTACCGACTTTGTATTTATGACAAAAAAAACAAGCTATATGTTTCTTACCGGTCCTGATGTTGTTAAAGAGGTGCTAAACGAAGATGTTACATTCGACGAATTAGGTGGTGCTGAAACACATGCTCGCAAAAGTGGTGTTGCTAATTTTATTTATGAGGATGAAGAAAATACAATATTAGGAGTGAAAAAAATATTATCCTTTTTTCCTTCAAATAACTTAGAAAATCCACCATTTGTTGAACCAGGCTCCAAAAATGATAAGGACATTGATAAACTAAGATTAATTATACCCGACAATCCTAACAAACCTTATGATGTAAAAAAGGTTATTGAATTAATTACAGATCAGGATTCTTTTTTTGAGGCTTCAGAACTTTTTGCTCCGAATATTGTAACCGGATTTGCCCGTTTAGATGGAAAAGCAATTGGAATAGTTGCAAATCAGCCTAAAGTTCTTGCTGGAGTTATTGATATTAATTCTTCGAATAAAGCAGCCCGATTTGTTCGGTTTTGTGATTCATTTAATATTCCAATTCTGGTTCTGGAGGATGTACCAGGATTTTTACCTGGACTTGATCAGGAATATAATGGAATTATTAAGCACGGTGCTAAACTATTATTTGCATTTAGCGAAGCATCTGTTCCTAAAATAACTGTGATATTAAGAAAAGCCTATGGTGGAGCATTTTGTGTAATGAATAGTAAAAATATCGGTGGCGATTATAATTTTGCATGGCCAACAGCTGAAATTGCCGTAATGGGACCTGAAGGTGCCGTGTCTATATTGTATAGAAAAGAATTGAAAAATACTTCGGATCCTAAAAAATTAAAAAAGGAATTTGCTGCGAAGTATAGGAATGAGGTTGCAAATCCATATATTGCTGATGAAAAAGGATATATAGACGAAGTAATTGATCCGGCGGAAACTCGTAATAAACTTATTACTGCTTTTGAAACGCTTGAAAATAAACACGTTGATCAGCCGGCACGAAAGCATGGAAACATACCACTTTAATAATATAATAATGAAGAATGAATAATTATTAGACAAAGTATTATTTTGTTAAGGGAGATTTATTAGTCTTGATACTAAAATCAAAATTATGAGAAAGATAAAATCAATATTAATTGCAAACAGAGGTGAGATTGCAATCAGAATATCTGAAACTGCTCAAAAAATGGGGATTAAAACATTTGGAATTAAAACATCAAAAGAACCTGGAGCATATTATCTTGAATTTATGGATGAAATAATAGATTTCACTGAATTAACAAGTGATATTCCTGAGTTTCTTGATATTGACAGAATTATTTATGCTATAAAGGAGTTTGATATCGATGCTGTTCATCCTGGTTATGGATACTTGGCAGAAAATCCATATTTTGCTCAAAAGTGTATTGATGAGAAAATAATTTTCATAGGACCTACTCCCGATTCAATTTATAAATTAGGAAATAAAACCATAGCTAAACAATTGGCTTCTGCTCACAATGTGCCTTTATTAGAAGGAAGCAATGGAAATATAAGAAATGTAAAGCATGCAAAACAGCTCGCACAAAAAATCGGATATCCTGTAATTTTAAAAGCTGCATCAGGTGGTGGTGGACGTGGAATGCGGATTGTAGAAAAAGAAGAAGAAATTGAAAAAATGCTTCGAATGGCTCAAAACGAAGCTGAGAAAGCATTTTCAGACCCTTCAGTATTTATGGAAAAGTATGTTCGAAATCCACGCCATATTGAATTTCAAATTATAGCTGATCATCATGGAAATATTATTCATTTGGGAGAAAGAGAATGTTCTATACAACGAAAACATCAGAAATTAATTGAAGAGTCACCTTCAATTGCTTTAAATAACGAGTTAAGATCTAAAATGGGCGAATCGGCAATTAATATTGCAAAAGCGTCAAATTACAGAAATGCTGGTACCGTTGAGTTTTTACTGGATGAATTAGGAGATTTTTATTTTATGGAGATGAACACCAGAATTCAAGTTGAGCATCCGGTAACAGAAATGGTAACGGGTTTAGATTTGGTTGAATGGCAAATCCGTATTGCTCAGGATGAAAAATTAAGTATAAAGCAAGATGATGTTAAACTAAATGGTTGGGCTATAGAATGTAGAATAAATGCAGAAGATGTTCAGGCCGGCTTCACTCCTTTTCTTGGAACTATTGAAAAAATTAGCGTTTCAAAAGGTAAAAATTGCAGGTTCGATACCGGAGTAAGCGATGGATCAAACGTTACTGGCAACTTTGATTCAATGCTAGCAAAATTGATCTGTTATGGTGAGAATCGTGAAAAAGCAATCAGCAATACATTAATTGCACTCAATAAACTTCAAATTCAAGGAATTAAAACTACAATTCCATTTTGTAAGGCTGTATTGAATAATCAGAAATTTAAAGATGGCGACATATCAACCTCCTTTATAGTTAAGGAAATGAAACAATTATATCATCAGGAAGAAGATGAAGAAATGATAGCCGCTTTCTGGGCTGCTCTTAATCATAATATTCAACTCGAAATTGAGGATAAAACATTTGTCGATTACGAAAAGGGTAAAAACATGACAC
>DAOUTQ010000015.1 GCA_030668615.1 Bacteroidales bacterium
CAAACATTGCATTTAGTAACTAAATTAGCACTTATTACTATTATTCTTTTAGGAATAAACTATTCAGGAAAAAAAATACACGAAAGAATAATAAACAATAGTGTTGATAATAAATTCAGGTTAGGGCTATTAATACAAGATAATATTGGTGATATTAAAAATTTAAATATTGCTCCTGAAGCAAAGTTTATTGTTTCACCAGAGAATTGTCCTAATGGAGCTCTTTTATATCTTGATAAAATGGGGTGGTCAATTAGGGATTTGGAGCAAGTTAATAATGAAACAATTAAAAATTATATTAAGTTTGGTGCCAATTATCTTCTAATTGCAAGCAATGAAGAATTTGAATTATTCACTAACAATTATTCTGAGTTAATATATAAAAAGAATGGTTTATATATTTATAAACTTTCTTTGATTTACGATAATTGATTACTTTTAGATTTTAAAGAGTTCGAATGAAAAAAGAATTTAAACTTTCTATAATAATACCTTGCTTTAATGAAGAAAGCAATATTTATCCTTTATATAATGAAATATTTAAATATATAAAAGATTTAAACACAGAAATTATTTTTATAGATGATGGCAGTAGCGATAAAACATTAGACAATATAAAAGAGCTGGCAAATCAACATAAGAAAGTAAAATTCATATCCTTCTCAAGAAACTTTGGTCATCAGAATGCTTTAAAAGCCGGATATGATTCTGCCGATGGTGATTGCGTCATTAGCATGGATGCAGACATGCAACATCCTCCGGAATTAATTACTGAAATGATACGTTTATGGCAAAAAGGCTATAAAATAGTTTCAACTAAAAGAATGCATGACAAATCATTAGGGTTGATAAAAAGACTTACTTCTAAGTTATTTTACAAAATACTGAATCTGTTTTCCGAAATTAAAATTGAGAGCGGAGCTGCTGATTTCCGATTGTTAGATAAACAAGTTGTAAAAGAATTACAACAGATAAATGAAAAATTCCTTTTTTTCCGTGGATTAATTCCCTGGCTTGGTTTTTCACAAATTCAGTTGGAATATATTGCAGCAGAACGGTTTTCAGGAAAAACCAAATACAGCTTTTCAAAAATGCTTCATTTTGCTTCCGATGGAATAACATCTTTTAGTGTTAAACCATTAAAAATATCTATCTACTTAGGTTTTATAATTGCATTTATTGCATTTCTTTATATCCTTTACGCAATCTATATTGCAGTATTTACAAACAATGCTATTGCGGGATGGACTTCAACAATTATAAGTGTATTGTTTATCGGTGGAATTCAGTTAATTATGATAGGCATTTTAGGTAACTATCTTGGCAAACTATTTATGGAGAATAAGAAAAGACCGAATTACATTATAAAAGAAAAAAATGATTAAAAATCTCTTTGCAAAAAACATATCACTTATTTGCATCCTGATTATTGGTATTGGATCTATATTCTTAAATTTCAGTCATCATCGTTGGCAAAAAGAAAAAAGCGTAATTGAATGGGACGTTAAATCATATTATGCATATCTGCCTGCTACTTTTATTTATAAGGATCTTTCTTTGCAATTCCGCCGCGACAATATTGACAAGTTTGGAGATCTAATTTGGCCAGTGGAAACTCCAACTCATAAACATGCTATTGTAACAACAATGGGTTTGTCGTTTCTCTATTCTCCTTTCTTTGGAATAGCGCATATCTATTCCCTGAACTCAGAATACGAAGCTGATGGGTATTCTTTGCCGTATCGTTTCGCACTTGTTTTCAGCGCTCTGTTTTATGTAGTTATCGGTTTGATTTTTCTTCAGAAAACATTGCGGGAATTTTTTAAAGAAGATGTTGTTGCTTTGGTTGTAACAGCTATCGGTATAGGCACAAACTTGTTTTATTATTACACATACGAAGCAGCAATGCCACATGCGTATAACTTTACGCTTGTTTCCATTTTTCTTTATTTAACCATTCAGTTTTATAAAAATCCTAATATAAAAAAGATCTTCTGGTTAGGATTAGTTAGTGGATTAATTACATTAATTAGGCCAACCAATATTATAGTTCTTGCCCTGTTTTTCCTATGGAATATTTCTTCAATAAAAGACTTGAAAGAAAGAATTGTTTGGTTTTTAAAAGAATACAAGCTTATTCTTGTTATGCTTATATCTTTTATTTTGATCTGGATTCCTCAGTTTGTTTATTGGTTTTGGATTTCAGGTAAGATATTTTATTTCTCATATGGCGAAATCGGAGGCAAATTTTTCTTTTTTAATCCACAGATAAAAAATATACTGATTAGCTATAAAAAAGGTTGGTTTGTTTATACTCCAATAATGCTTTTTGCATTTGCCGGAATATTTACTTTACCTAAACTAAAAAAAGGCTTATTCTTACCTATTCTTCTTTTTTCTATAATAAATATTTACATACTTGCATCGTGGTGGTGTTGGTGGTTTGGCGGATCGTTCGGACTAAGAGCATTTATTGATTCTTATGCTATTATGGCAATTCCACTTGGAGCAATTATTACTCGATTTAGTTTTAAAAAATATTTAAAAATCCTTTCGTTTAGTTTTATATCGATTCTTATTGTATTTAACATCTTTCAGATTCAGCAATACACCAATCAGGCTATTCATTATTGGTGGATGAATAAAAAAGCTTATTGGGAAACATTTCTAAAGCTAAGACCAACAGAACGTTACTGGCAAGTAATTACTTTACCTGATTATAATAAAGCACGTGAAGGAATCTATGTTGAAATTAAACCGGAATATGAAAAGAAAGAAAATAATATTATTCCTTCGGAAGAAAAATTACTAAGTCTGATATCTGAAAACATAAAAAAGGATTCTGTTCAATTTTCAATTCTTGAAACAAAAGCGAAAGAAACAGGAATTAATGTTGATTCTCTGATAATGAGCAAAGCAAAGGAAATTTATTTTGCAGATCCAACTGAATTCAAGAAAGAACTTATCATTCAAAACCTGATTATATCGTTAAAAAACAACAAAGATTTATTGGATCAAATTGAAAAGAAAGCAAAAAAACGCGATATTAGCGTAGATTCCATGATCGTTTTAGATGCAATATGGTTATACGAAAACAATAAATACTGATGATCGAAAATAAAACCATAGCAGTTGTAATTCCTGCCTTTAATGAAGAAAAACAAATAGGATTTGTAATTGAAACTATTCCTGAATTTGTCGACAGAATTATTGTGGTTAACGATTGTTCAACAGACAATACAAGAGATATTGCTGAATCGTATTTTCAAAAAGCAGGCTCAATAAAACTCCCTGAAAAAAATCTGCAAAAAACAGTTCATGAAAAATATAGAAGAGCAGGTGAAATTCTGAATGAGATAAGCCAAAAAGAAATAACGTATTTTCCTGAATTTGAGATAAATCAACCTTCGCCGGATAAAAAACTGGTTGTAATTAGTCTGAAGAAAAATGGTGGAGTTGGATCTGCAGTTTCTGTAGGCTATAAATGGGCAAAGGACAATCAAATTGATTGCACTGTTTCTATGGATGGTGATGGTCAAATGGATCCTTCAGAAATGGAAAATATTTGCATGCCGATAATAAAAAACGAAGTCGATTGGACAAAAGGAAATCGTTTTGCTCATAGCAGCGCTCCTTTTCTTATTCCACGAAAGCGGTTTTTGGGAAATGCAATTTTATCTATTCTTACAAAAGTTGCTTCCGGATATTGGGAAGTGTCTGATACTCAAACAGGATATACAGCATTGTCACTTAAAGCTCTGTCATCGATTAAATTATACAAACTTTATAAAAGATACGGAATGCCAAACGACCGTATTATTAAACTAAATATTGCTGGTTGCACTTTAAAAGAAATCCCGGTAAAACCAGTTTATGATATTGGTGAAAAATCGACCATGAAAATCCGAAAAGTGGTAAGACCAATTGCATGGTTATTATTCAGATCATTTTTTAAACGTATCTGGACACGATATTTATATAAAAGTTTTCATCCGCTATTTATACTTTATCATTTTTCGTTTATTTTGTTATTGCTTGCAATACCGTATGGAATAAAAATCTTATGGTATGTTTTTGAAGGACTAAAATCAAATCCTGTAACTGTAATGGCTTTTGTATTTTTATTTATAAGTGGATTTCAATCGCTACTTTTTGCTATGTGGATGGATATGCAAGATAACAAGAAGTTGTATAAAGATTAAACTTTTTTTCTGAAATATAAAGCCAGAAAGAAGGCGAAGAATTCACCTGCTAAGAACCAGATTCTTGCGAACACAGAAATAGTTACAGCAATATCTGCACTTATACCATTCGATATTAAAAACAAAGTAATAGCTCCTTCCCTAACTCCAATTCCTCCTGGGAAAATAATAGAAATTAATCCAAGTACTACACTCAAAGGAAATGCAAATGCATAATAAAAAGGAACAAACCCGGTAACGGAAATCAAAAGAAAATAAAACCCAGCAATCCAGAAAAACCACCATATAATAATTACACCCGAAAGTTGGGCGAATTCTTTTACACTAATTTTGGGGAGATTAAGTGAACTTTTAAAAAATTTGTTCCACACTTTTTCAAAAATACGCTGCAAACGTGCTGAGAAAAGAAGCAAAAAAAGTAAGCCGGTTAATAAAATAATAATCCATGAATATTCACTTATTTTTTCGGTTTTTAGAACGGGATATATACTTATTACAAAACCAAGACACAGATAAATAAGTTGTTCCTTAAAAGAAATAAAAGATAGTCTTTTTAGTTCGCGATCCTCATTTTTTAATATCGCTGCTCTGCCTAAAATTGTCCATACTCTTCCAGGAATATATTTTGTAAATCCGACAATTCCCTGCGAATAAATTGCTTCTTTAATACTTGCATTTACATTATGAAGATTTAGCGAAACTCTCCAGCTTATTGCTGCTAAAACAAAACCTGCAAATAAAAATATGAAGGATACAAATAACCATTTGTAATTAATACTCAGATCGCGAAAAATCACAAAATCTAAATTATACACGTACAGCAATAAAGCTATTAGCGATCCGTATAATAATACATTTATGATTCTTTTCATTTTTTAAAAATACAATATATTAGCACTATAATAGTATCTTTAAACGTTTTTTTCCTGCAGATAAAACACATTGCTGCGAAATAAAAACAAAAAATAACAAAAGTGCAATTTTATACATAATGAGAAAATACAACTTAAATAAAATTAATCTTCAAAAATTAATATTTGTACTTACACTTATTTTTAATGTATTGTTGGTGATTATACTTTTTGCTGATCTCAGCTCTAAAAATATAAATAGCTATTTGAGCTCTGATATGCTTTACCTGCCATCAATCTATAAAGACTTATTTATTGATAAAAGCGGACTTGCTGGTTGGAATCTAAATGCTGCTCCTAACTTCCTACCCGATATGATGATATTTTTTATTATAAGAAGTTTTTTCAGTCATTTTATTCCTGCTTGTTTCACTTTTTCTATTCTTCAAGTTTTAACAATCCTAATTCTATTTGCAACTTTATATAAAATAATTTTTAAAGAACTAAACTATATTCATTTGAGCTTTGCCTCTTTACTTATGAGTATCTTTTTAATGGCTTACCTTGTAAATCGTGATTTTGTTTACTCCTTTTATATGTTAAGTATAAGTTACCATATGGGTGCTTTTATTATGGCCATATTTTCCATGATTCTAATATTTAAATTTCTGAAGACAGAAAAAAATCTTCACGTAGCTATTCTTTTTATTATCAGTCTTTTATCAGTAATAAACGACAGGTTGTATGTAATTATGTTTTCGTTACCTGTTTTCTCTCTGCTCATTATGCTCATTATTAAAAAAGAAAAAAGGATCTTATTCATAAAAATTCTTGTCGTTAATGCAATTTCATTACTTCTGGGATTATTTCTTTTTAGAATGTTAAAACTTTCAGGATTTGTACATATAATAGGACTTTCATGGAAATCTTTCAATTTTGGAAATATACTTCCTTCTTTGAAAATATTTTTAGGTCAGCACTTATTTTATCTTTCCAAATTTGATTTTAGAGGAATTATTAATCTGCTATTTCTATTCAGTTTTGTAGCTCACATAATATTCCTAATCAAGAATTTAACCAAGGCATTAAAAGGAAAAGATTTTAATGAAATTGAATTAACTTATCTTTTAATATTTACTTCTTCTCTATTTATTACTCTTATAGCTCCAATAATAAACGGGAGCTATGTTAGTCAGGCCATTTTAAGGTATAATATTTACAGCTTGTATGCAGGAGTATTTAGTATTGGATTTCTTCTTTATAAATTTCGATTACCACTAAACTATTTAAAGATTATTCTTGTTTTATTCATGTTTATTGAATCTGTTTTTATCTTTTCTAAAATGAAAAGTCAGAACATAATTAATGGGCTTTCTAATTTTATGAATTATTATCCTGAAGAAGTTCAATGTATTGATCAGCTCTCAGTAAAAAATAATTTAAGTTATGGTGTCGCAGATTATTGGAATGCCAAGCAATTTACAATGTTATCAAGGAATAACATAAGAGTATATACTATTTTTGATAATTCCGGAGCATGGTATCATGTTACAAACCAAAACTGGTTTTACAAAGAAGGAAAAGGCAAATATGGGAATCCAGAGTTTAACTTTATTATTCCACAGAGACTTAGCAAGGATAATATTTCTAAACAATTAGGAATTCCAATAGATACTTTACATTGTGCTAACGGATTAGAAATATTTGTTTTCCCTGAATTTGAGTTTGACAAAAAAACACGGAAACCGACAATTAAGGAATAAAATGGCAAAAGGAAAAGAATCAAAACCGCATATAGGAATTTACGGACGACGAAATAATGGTAAAAGTTCACTAATTAACAAACTTGCCAGTCAGGATATTGCAATAGTTTCTGATTATGCAGGAACTACTACCGATCCGGTAAAAAAATCGTTTGAAATAACTGGTTTTGGTCCTGTTATTCTGATCGATACTGCTGGTATTGATGATATTGGTGAACTTGGAGGAAAGCGAATTGACAAAACCCTTTCTACGATAAAAACAGTTGATCTGGCGATTCTGGTAATAACTGAAAATACTTTTGGTGATTTTGAAAAGATGTTGATCGATGAATTTAAAAAAACAGACACTCCTTTTTTCATTGTTCATAACAAATCTGACATTCAAGCACTTTCAGATGATGCAAGAGCATATATTGTTTCGCAAACCAATGCAGTAATAACTGAATTTGACACTTTAAAATCAGAATATCCTGAAGAGTTAATTCGTCTTATAAAAAAGACTATCCCTGAATCAGCCTATAAAAGCACCTCGTTAGTTGGTGATTTATTATCATATGGTGATATTGTATTATTAATTACTCCAATTGATATTGAAGCTCCTGCAGGAAGAATGATTTTACCTCAAGTACAAGCAATTCGTGACATACTCGATAATGATGCTGTGGCAATTGTTCTAAAAGAACGCGAGGTCGATGCTTTTTTAAGAAAAACAAAAATAACTCCTGCCCTTGCAATAACTGACAGTCAGATTTTTACCAAGGCTGATGCTTCTGTTCCTAAAAATATTCCACTTACCAGTTTTAGCATTGTTTTGGCACGCTTGAAAGGAAATTTCGAGGCATATTTAAAGGGAACACCTAAAATTGCAGATCTTAAAGATGGAGATCGTGTGTTAATGCTTGAATCTTGTACTCACCATGTTTCCTGCGACGATATCGGGCGAATAAAAATTCCGCGTTGGCTTACAAACTTCACAGGTAAAAAACTGGAATACGATGTTGTTTCAGGACTTGATAAACTACCTCGCGATATTAAAGAATATGCTCTTCTTGTTCAGTGTGGTGGATGCGTTATAACCCAAAAACAATTGGTTAATCGTTTACAACCAGCTATTGATGCCGGAATTCCTGTTACCAATTATGGTATGGCGATAGCTTATGTTCAGGGAACCTACGAACGTGCTGTTGCTCCATTTATGAAATCTGATAGCTCTTCAATGGATTATTTGTAAACTGAAGTATAATGGTTTCTTCTATTACTTTGTTTTTTAATAAAAATGAAAAACTTTTTCTATTTTAGCAATATATTTAAACAGAGTAAATTTATTCAGGGATGAAAGCAATCATTAACAAATACAAAAAAATACGAAAACAAAGTTTTCTGAAAAAGAAATATAATGCTAAATATGCTTTTATTGGTATTGGTAATCATTCAATAAACAACCTCTACCCTGTTCTTAATTATCTGAATGTCGATATAAAATATATTATTTCCGGCAGTAACGAGACTGCAATGTCGGTAAATGAGAACTTTAATAATACTACCGGAACTACGGATTTGGAATTAGTATTGAACGATCCTGAAATTAACGGTGTTTTTATTTGTGCTAATCCTGAATCGCACTTTTCACTTACTAAAAAAGTTCTTGAAAAAGGAAAGAATGTTTTTGTAGAAAAACCGCCTTGTAATAATATTATTGAACTTAAAGAATTAATTGAATTAGAAAAAAACAGCAAAGGCGTTCTACTTGCAGGACTTCAGAAAAGATACTCTCCGGTTTATCAAATATTAAAATCAAAAATAAAAAACACTAAGAATTACACATTAAAATATTATACCGGTGCATATCCTGAAGGAAATCCTGTAATGGATTTATTTATTCATCCGATTGATATTGCAACGTACTTATTTGGTGAAGGTTCTTTAGTTTCTGTTCAGAAAACTGAATCCGGCAAAGGTTCTGTAAATTATTTTCTACACATTAAACATTCAAATGGAACCATTGGAAATATTGAATTGTCAACTGATTATTGGTGGGCAAAAGCGAATGAAAGTCTATTTGTAAATACAGATAAACTAATATATGAATCAAAGAATACAGATAAATTAGTTTGTTACAACAAACCAAAACAAGTTCTTAATATTCCGCTCGAAAAAATAAGAACTCCTGAAATTTCGATAAAAACGCTTTATGAGCATAATCGTTTTCTTCCAGTTGCTTCTCAAAACGAATTATTTTCGGCAGGTTACTTTAATGAGTTAAAAACATTCTTAAATTTGTGCGAAAATCACAAAACAAAAAACAATTCAGAACTCAGCTCATTGATCAATACATTTGATCTGCTAAGCGAAATAAAATAAATACATGTATAAAATAAGCGATTATCTGACCAGAGGATACAAAATGGTCAGAAACAACACATTCCCTTCTTACAAGAAACTTTCTGCAGTTATGTTATATGCAACAGACCGTTGCAACTCAAAATGCAAACATTGTTATATATGGGAAAAAACTCCAAAGCAACATTTGCCTTTCGAAAAAATCAAGGAAATAATTGAAAGTCCTGCAATTGATAAAAACACAATAATCGGGCTCGAAGGTGGTGAATTTGTTTTGCACCCAGAAGCTGAAAAAATACTGGAATATCTGTCAAAAAATCATCCTAAGTTTGATCTTCTATCGAATGCCGTAATTACTGATAAATTGATTGATTACGTTAAAAAATATAAACCATATCGACTTTATATTTCTCTAGATGGAACAAAGGAAACATATCTTAAAATGCGCGGCGTTGATGCATACGATAAAGTTCTGCATGTAATCAAAGAGTTGAAAGATTGCGTACCTCTTTCAATCATGTTTACTCTTACACCATATAACAACTTCGATGATCTCAATCATGTAGCTGATATTTGCAAGGAAAACGGTATCGATATGCGAATTGGCATTTACAATACAATGGAATATTTCGACACACAAACAAGTGATGTAACTAAAACTTCTCTTGATTTTACAATTGAAGAAATTCCGGCAGTTGTAAAAGATTTCAAGGAGAACTATGATTTCATGTCACTGTATACTCATTTCAGAGAAAACAATTTAAAACTAAGCTGTAACAGCATAAAAGAAAGTATTGTTATTTACCCTAACGGAGACATTCCAATTTGTCAGAATAAAAAAATTGTACTTGGAAATCTTTTCGAAGAATCACTGCACACTATTATTAATAAAAAAACCACAAAAGATCTTCATAAAAAACATCACGATGGTTGTAACGAATGTTGGGTAAATTTCCATCGTAAATATGATATTATTTTATATCGTAATATGGAAAAAGCACTCCCCAAAAAAGCAATTGAAAAAATTATGGGTAATTATTATTGGTGTGATAATAAGAAACTGAAATATAAAGACGTTATTAGGGAATAAATACTGATCTCATTATATTCCCACCACCTTTTATACCGATTCTTCATCAAAATGTCGTATTTAAAATCTAATTTAAAGTTTAGAATTGTTAATGCCGTTACATATTCAATTCATATTTGTTTTTACAAATATGACATATTGAATAGTAAACGGTATTATTGGTCAAAAACGGACACCATTTGTCCAGAATAGAACAATTAGCATGCGTCCTAAGCTAACCTTTCAGATCACATTCTTTTGAATATCTGGCAATTACCTTCAAAGGCATAAGGTTTGTAGATTTTTTCTCATCTATATACAACAAACAGTAAGTATTATCGTCTATATAGAGATTGTTTAAACTTAAACCCTGCTATTTTGAACACAAAGAGACTATTATTTTTTGCCATAGCAATGACACTTTTTATTCCATTGTTAGCACAAGAAATCACTGCTGAAAAAAGAATCTACAATACAACAAGAATAAGCGGTGAAGCTCCTAAAATAGATGGTTTAATCGATGACGAAATATGGAATGCTGTTGAATGGTCCGGCGATTTTACTCAACGCGAGCCAAGTGACGGAATTGCTCCTTCTCAGGAAACAGCTTTTAAAATTTTATACGATGATGATTTTCTATATATTCTGATTCGTGCATATGATACAGAGCCTGAAAAAATTGTTAAACGAATGTCGCGTCGTGATGGATTCGATGGCGACTGGGTTCAGGTAAATATTGACAGCTATTTCGATAAACGTACTGCTTTTGCATTTACTGCTTCTGTTTCCGGAGTAAAAGGTGATGCAATTGTAAGCAATGATGGTGACAGGTGGGATCTTACCTGGGATCCAATTTGGTATACTAAAACCAGTATCGACGAAGAAGGTTGGATTGCCGAAATGAAAATTCCTTTTACACAACTCAGATTTAGTAATCATAAAGAAAACCAAGTATGGGGTTTTCAGTTAAACAGACGATATTTCAGAAATGAAGAAAGATCACACTGGGCATATTTTTCTAAAGACAAATCAGGTTGGGTGCGCCATTTTGGTGAATTACACGGAATAAAAAATATAAAACCGAAAAGGCAAGCAGAAATCACACCTTACATTGTAGCTAAACAGGAAAATTTTGATGAAGAACCAGACAATCCATTCAGGGACGAAGGTGTTAACAGAAACCTTGGAGTAGGACTGGATGGTAAAATTGGAATTACAAATGATTTCACTCTCGATTTTACGATCAATCCGGATTTTGGACAAGTGGAAGCCGACCCATCCGAAGTTAACTTAACAGCTTTCGAAACTTATTTTCAGGAAAAAAGACCCTTTTTTATCGAAGGGCGCGAAATAACATCTTATCAACTTTCCGGCGGTGGAAATTCATTTTCCTTAGACAATCTGTTTTACTCGCGCCGAATTGGAAGATCTCCACAGTATTATCCAGAACTGAATGATAATGATTATGAAAACAGACCTGCTAACACAACAATTCTGGGAGCTTTAAAACTTACAGGAAAAACTGAAGATGGCCTATCTGTAGGAATAATTGAAAGTTTAGCCGCTGAGGAAAAATCTGAAATCTATGATAGCGAAACCGGTAATACACGAAATGTTACTGTAGAACCTATGACAAACTATTTCGTTGCAAGAGTGCAAAAAGATTTAAACGATAACAATACAATTATAGGAGGAATGTTTACTTCAACAAACCGATTTATTAAAGATGATCATTTAAATTATTTAAACTCTGATGCATATACAGGAGGTGTTGACTTTACGCAATTCTTTAAGGATAAAAAGTATTATTTGACTTTAAAATACGCAATGAGTCATATTCAGGGAGACACTACTGCAATGATTGCTCAACAGGAATCTTCAAGAAGATATTTTCAGCGACCTGATAACAACTATACAACTTTTGATTCATTACGGACTTCCTTGACCGGACATGCAGGAACAATTCAGGCAGGAAGACAGGGAAGTAGTAAATTGAGATGGATGACATGGATTACATACCGCTCACCACAATATGAAACCAACGATGGTGGCTTTTTACATCATTCTGATGCAATATTCCAGGTTTTTTGGGCAGGCTATCGTTTTTCCGAGCCATTTAGTATTTTCAGAACCATGAGCATAAATTTTGATCAATGGAGTGGATGGGATTTTGGATTTAACAATAATTTTTATGGTACAAATTTAAGTTTGTGGATGGAATTTAAAAACCATTGGTCATTAGGAGGAGGAACAAATCTTAGTGGAGGAAACACCTCAAATACTCTTTTAAGAGGAGGCCCCTCAATTAAAACTCCCGGAAATTATAATTACTGGGTGAATGTGGGTAGTGACGGAAGAAAAAAATTGCAGGTATATGGAAACACCGGAACCAATTTTGGGTTTGAAAATTCATCGAAAAGCTCGTGGTATGGAATCGATCTGGTTTACAGACCTTTTGATGCTCTAAGGATATCGTTAATGCCCGATTATTCAGTTTCAAACAGAGAGTTGCAATATGTAACTACAGAAGAATATAACGGAGAAGATCGCTATGTTTTTGCTCAGATTGATCAAATTACAACCGATTTAACAGTGCGAATTGATTATACGATTACACCGGAATTAACAATTCAGTATTACGGATCTCCTTTTATTACAGCGGTGGATTACTCCGATCCAAAATATATTACAAATCCAAATGCAGATAATTTTGAAGATCGCTATAGTACAGATATGTCTTTTACGAGCGAAGATTATGTTAATGACTATGACTTCAATTTCAGGCAATTCAGATCAAACCTTGTTGCCCGGTGGGAATACAGGCCGGGTTCGTTAATATATCTTGTGTGGACTCAAAGCAAAACCGGAGATGTTGCAACCGGAGATTTTTCATTTGTCGATGATTTTGATGCATTGTTCAATATTCATCCTTACAATGTTTTCTTAGTGAAACTTTCGTTCAGAATAGCAAACTAATTAGTAGTACTGTAGTAAAGAAAAGGGTTGTCAAAAATTGAAAACGCATTTTTTTTCATATTGTGCTTGTCGAAAATATCTTTTTTAACGGTGAGATTAACTTCGTTGAGCTCGCTGAAGCTCGGTTCTTCGACTCCGCTCAGAATGACTTTACATTTGACATTTTTGAAAATCCTTCTTGTATAAGCCAATTAAATTGACTCTCTGTATATTATTCAATATCTTTATTAGCTAACTTTAATACTACTTATTATGAAAAATATATTTCTTTCATTTATAGTTACATTGATTTTTACAAATATGTTATTTTCACAGGATTTACAAACAGATAAATTTGAAACAAAAAATGGAGAATTAGCAATTAACTTTGTTAAACATGGCTCATTATTTTTTGAATTCAATGGAAAAATTATTCATATTGATCCTGTTAGTCGTATGGGTGATTACAAAAATTATCCCAATGCTGATTTAATTATTATCACACATCATCATGGCGATCATTTGGATTTAAATGCCATTGAACTCATAAAAAAAAAGAATACTAAAATAATTCTGACACAGAAATGCCATGAATTAAGTGAGAATCTTTCAGATGTAATTATAATGAAAAATGGCGATGTTTTAGAAATAAATCAACTTGAAATTGAAGCTATTCCCGCTTATAACATAGAACATAAACGCGACAATGGCGATCCTTTTCATATAAAAGGAGAAGGGAATGGATATATAATTTCGTTTGGTGGTAAAAAAGTTCTTATTGCAGGTGATACTGAGAATATTCCTGAGATTAAAGCCTTAGAAAATATTGAAATTGCTTTTCTTCCTATGAATCTGCCATATACAATGACTCCTGAAATGGTAGCTGATGCAGCAAAAGCTTTTAAACCAAAAATTCTTTATCCATATCATTATGGAAATACAGATACTTCAATTCTGGTTGAATTATTAAAAGATGAAAAAGGTATTGAAGTAAGAATAAAGAAAATGTAGTTTTATCAAATAACAAAAATCAAGTTTATTGCTTACGATACAGATTTTGATTTTGAGTAATAATACCAATTCTTTATCAAAATGTCGTATTTAAAATCTAATTTAAAGTTTAGAATTGTTAATGCCGTTACATATTCAATTCATATTTGTTTTTACAAATATGACATATTGAATAGTAAACGGTATAATAAGGATAGAATGAAATGAGAGAATCTTAATTCCAAGATTTTTAGATTAACACTTCGACAAGCTCAGTGTGACAAACAATAATCCATAAAGTTGTCATAATGAGTCTATCGAATTATGAACAACTTTATTATTTTACGAATTTAACTTCAAATAACTCTGGCCATTTTTTCCCGGTAATGAAATAACGGTTATTTTCTTTATCGTAAGCAATTCCATTCAGAACATATTCCGCTTCATTTTCATATCCTTTTGGAACTATACTACTACAATCTATTCGTTTAATAACCTTGCCTGTTTCAGGCTCAAAAGCTATAATTTCTTTTGTCTGATAAACATTTGCATAAACCAATCCGTTAATATATTCCAGCTCGTTAAGGCTATTAACAAGTCCTTTATCATCATAAACTTCTATTTTGTCGGTTTGATTAAAATATTCCGGATCGAGAAAATGAATTATATGACTTCCGTTGCTCATAATTAAACTTTTACCATCAGTTGTTATTCCCCATCCCTGTGTTGGATATTTCAGAGTTGTAATTAATTTAAAACTCTTTTTATCATATACAAAGCCAATCTGCGAAGTCCATGTAAGCTGAATAATTTTATCATTAAAAATAGTAACTCCTTCGCCAAAATATTGTGCCGGAAGGCTAAGTTCCGAGATCAACTTACCCGATTCAAAATCAAATTTCTTTAATACGGATTCTCCCCTTTGCCCTGTTCCTTCGTACATTATTCCATCTTCGTAGATTAATCCTTGTGTAAATGAATTTTTATCGTGAGGATACGTTTTAACTATTTTGCAGGTATACAACTCTGGAGTTATATCTGATTTGAAACGTAATTTCAGATAATAACTGTCAACTTTATTCCCATTTGAATACGCAAATACTTTTAATTGATTTGAACCTGGATTTAAATCTTTTGTTTCCCAGTTATAACTCAAATTATTAGATTCAACTACCTTTTTTATACCTTCGGTTTCTACAATTAATGAATCAATCTCAATATCCGATTTTTGTAATCCAATTTTAATTTCAATTTCATCTCCGATTGTAAACATTTCACCTGATTTTGGAGAATCTATTTTTATTACTGAAACACGCTTTGTAAGATTACTTGGTTTTGTATTTTTCTCTTGCTTAAGTTCCTGTTTTCCTTGATTTGAACAAGACATTTGTAACAATAATAGTGAGCAAATTATAAAAGTGGAAACTGTCAATGGTTTTATCTTCATTTCTAAATTATTTTAACTTTAATTTCGTTTTAACTTTTGCCAAAAGGATTTTTTATCAATCTTGACTTTCTTCATTTGATTTTTAACATTATTATCGAATAAATCAGGATTCAACATTTGCCAAATCTCACTCCAACTTACAAATCCTCCAAGATTTCTGTCATCAATATAAATATCAGCAATTATTTTTCGGCTTATAGTATTATCATAAATTTCTTCCGGGTAATTTTTATTTACAGCATAAAACTCTATACCGTTTTTTCTGCAATAATCTACAGCTTCGTCTAATTCCTTGCCAGCTCTATATGTCCATAAAATTAACTGATGTCCTTTCTCCTGCAAGGCTTTTAATGTTTCAAAAACAAATAATTTGGGTTTGCCTATTTCAGGATATTCATGATCAACAATGGTTCCATCAAAATCTACAGCAATAGTCATAATTGATTGTTTAGCATTTAAGCAAAAGTAAGGTTTTTTTTAAAGTAATGTTAATTCGATTTTCTGTCAAATGAGTATCTGATTGAAAAAACATTGGAATAAATTGCCAGCGACTGATCACCAATGTCGGTAAGTGCATAATCAAGGCTAACTCCTTTAAATTGGATTCCAATACCAAAATTCGGTTGGTATGTCATCGACTCTTTATTATCAAATTCAACTACACGTTGAATATTTCCTACTCCAAATCGAATAAATGCCAAACGATTATAATTAATCTCAATTCCCATATGAGGATCAATACTTATTGGATCTCCTTCAACAAGTACATGACGCTTGCCATCGAAAGTAAAATCTAAATCAATTTCAGCCATGGCTTTAAACTTATTGTAGATTGTAAAATCTCTGGAAACACCCAAAAGTAATTTTGGTAATGTTAGTTCAAGTGAATTATCCGGAGCAAAATTAAAAACCGAATCCTGAACTTCAATAATTAATTCTTCTTCATTAAAGCTCCAAGCATTAAAAGTGCTTGTAATATCTCGAGCCATCAGTCCAAATTTCCAGTCATTCAGTTTATACTGTAATCCCAAATCGAGACCAAAACCCCATGCATTAGCAAACTTTCCAATATTCCGATAAATAATCTTTGCATTTACACCATAAGTTAAATCAGGAATATTCGTTTTGCGTGCATAACTTAACAAAAAAGCATAATCGGCAGCTGAAAATCGTGTTATTCTGTCGTAGTCAATATTTCCATCGCTATCAATCAGATCTGTGGTATTTGGAATATCGTCGACCCCAAACCGAATTATGGTTGCTCCTAAATAGCTACTGGTATCTAAAGCCATTGCACCGCCTAAATAATCGTATTTAGCTATACCTGCAAAATACTCTGCATGCATTATTCCTGCATCAAAATCAGTTTGTAAGGAATTTAATCCGGCAGGATTAAAATACCCTGAAGTTACGTCATTCGTACTTGCAACAGTAGCATTCGACATACTTAATGATCTTGCTCCCACACCAATTGAAAGGAACTCATTACTATACTTAGCAGTCTGGCTGTAAGCAAAATTAGTAATAAGAAATAAAATCGGTATTAATATCCTTCGCCTCATCAAAATCAATATAAATCCTAAATACAATAAAATTTTGAGTGTTTAAACTTAGTAATTAATAAAATATTAATCAAACTATATTTTTTAACTTATTTTTGTGAGAAATATTGTTACTCAGTAAGCAAAAGTATTATGCTAAATCAAATAAAAAAACATATTCCGAATACAATTACATCATTAAATCTGCTTTCAGGATGCATTTCTATCGTTTTAGCCTTTGAAGGTTATATTACTTTTGCAGTTTATATGATTTTCTTAGCTGCGTTTTTTGATTTTTTGGATGGAATGTCAGCGCGAATGTTAAAAGCATATTCAGTTGTTGGGAAAGAGCTTGATTCTCTTGCCGACTTAGTGAGTTTTGGTGTAGCTCCTTCGGTTATTATTTTCCATTTAATGAAAATTTCTCTTTTCGGAACTGTTCATATGCCTCAACTAACAAATTTGAGTTTTCAAGAAATCTTCTTTTTACTTGTACCGTTTTTTATTGCCATACTTTCCGGTGTAAGATTAGCTAAATTTAATGTTGATGAAAGACAAACAGAGAATTTTATAGGACTTGCAGTTCCTGCAAATGCATTGTTCTTTGTATCACTTTATCTAATAAGTATTTTAACTACAAATGATTTTATATTAGCATTATTAAAAAATGAAATTGTACTATCTGTCATTATATTTTTATTTTCATTGTTACTTGTAGCAGAGTTTCCAATGTTTTCCTTGAAATTCAAAAACCTTGGTTTTAAGGGAAATAAAATTCGATATATTTTTATTGTGTTATCTGCAATTTTATTAATATCATTGCATACGATAGCGATTCCGCTTATAATTATTTTATATATTTTATTATCAGCAATTAACAACTGGATTTTTAACTTTGATTAATTATTAACTTATGAAATTTATTGCAGAAATTAACGTGATGCCGCTTAAAGCTTTGTTAGATCCTCAAGGAAAAGCTGTAACTCATAGCATGAAAAACATTGGTTTTACAGAAGTTTCTAATGTTCGAATAGGTAAACACATTACTTTAGAAATAGAAGCTGCAAGTAAAGAAATAGCAATGGAAAGAGTTAATGAAGCTTGTAATAAAATATTATCAAACCCGATAATGGAAGGATTTGATTATACATTAAAAGAAGTAAAATAGTTTTCAAGTCTCTTAAGTTTAAAATGCCTAAAATACTTAAAGTATCAAATTCTATTCTTTACTGTATTTCTTTTTACTAAAATCAATTATCAATAAAGCTTTAATTTATTATAATTTTAGTCACTCAAAATTTTAGTTCACTCTAAGTACTTTATAAGAATTATTCTTTTTTTGCTGAGGAAGTCATTTTATTCATTACTTCAGTTTGTCGTTGTATTGATTCTTTATGCACAAGTTGGAGTAATTTTTTTATAAAATCTTCTGTTAATCCTAAACTTTTACCCAGTTTTAACCTTGTAGACATTATATTCTCCCACCGGCGAAGTTGTAAAATAGTAACCTCATTCTTACTTTTATATTTACCAATTTCCTCAACTGTATTCATCCTTTGTGAAAGAAGCTCTAACATTTGCTGATCAATAGAATCAATCTTACTTCGTAATGTTTCTAAAATACTTGTAAAGTCAGCATCTTTTGTAGTAGTTCTTCTGAAAATAAGCTCATCAAGAAGAGAATCAAGCTCTTTAGGAGTTAATTGCTGATTCATGTCACTTAGCGCGACTGTCGGATTATAATGAGTTTCTATCATTAATCCATCCATGTTAAGATCCAATGCTTTTTGTGATATTTCACCTATAAAATCTGTGTTTCCAGCAATATGACTTGGGTCGCAAATTATAGGTAAATCATGACACATACTTTTTAATTCAATCGCAACTTCCCATTTCGGAATATTACGCAATGTTGTAGCCTCAAAAGGATAAAATCCACGGTGAATAGCTGCTAATTTATTTATTCCTGCCTTATGAAATCGCTCCAAAGCTCCAACCCAAAGACTTACATCCGGATTTATAGGGTTTTTAACCATTAAAGGCTTGTCATAGCCTTTTAAATAATCGGCCAGTTCTTGAATGGAAAAAGGATTAGAAGTAGTTCTTGCTCCAATCCAAAGTATATCAACATTATATTTAATAGCTAACTCTGCATGTTCTGGGTTTGCAACTTCAATAGCAGTTAAAAGTCCGGTTTCTTTCTTAACATTCTGCAACCACTGCAAACCTTCTTCTCCAACACCTTCAAAATTTCCTGGACGAGTACGTGGTTTCCAAATCCCTGATCGAAAAACTTTAATTTTACCCAATGCTGCAATTTCCTTTGCCGTTTGCATAATTTGTTCTTCAGACTCAGCACTGCATGGCCCTGCTATTATTAATGGTTCATTTATTCCATCAAACCACTTATTTAGTTTTGTTATACTCTTGAGTTTTGCCATTTCAATTCTTAAATATTGTTTAAAGATAGAGAATTCCAATATTTATTTTATAACAAATCCTTCCAGGTTTAAAAACCTGAAAGGATTAATTTGTCACTGAAGAATTATAAATACTATTTCTTCTCATATTTCTTTATAGCAAGAACCGAAAGCTTGTAGCTTACCCAAATCAGTACCGGCCAAACAATTAACCAAATTATTTCTGTTAAATACATTTCAAGTAGTTTAAAGTTTATAGTTCAAAGTTCCGAGTTGCTATTTCATGAAAACTTTGCTTAATAAATATGTATGTCTTCATTCATTTCCTCTGCATCAATCTTTTTATTATTTATTAATTTCCATGCATACCAAATATAAGCTATAACAAATGGAACCATTAATGATACATAGCTCATTGCTTTAAGAGTATATTTACTTGATGATGCATTCTCAATTGTTAGTGAGCTTTGTAAATCATAAGTTGACGGATAAAATGCCGTATTGTTAAAACCAGCAACCAGAAATAATGCTAAAACAGTCAGGATTGTTCCCACTCCGGCAACCCAAATACCTTTTGTGCAAATTGTAAATATCGATTTACCAATTCCAAGTAAAACAAAAACAACTCCCAATAAGAATATAATCATCACTAATGGCATTTGTAAAAAGTTATGTAAGTATTTAAAGGATTCGTAAGATACCTTTTTACTTACAGGGTCATAAGCAAAACCATCAATAAACATTAACCAGATTACAAAAACTAAAAAGAATACCAAAAAAGGAATTGCATTATAAATTAACTGTTTTTTCGATCTGCTAAAGATGTTTTCATCATCAATATTATTCATAAAATAGAGTATAGCTAAAACTCTGGCAAGAAAAAATACAGCTAGCCCCAATGAAATATTGTGTGGATTTAATGCTAACTCAAGTCCTCTTGCAGCACCTTCCCATTTTGAAAAGTTCATTTCATTTACTGAGAATTCAGAGCCCGTAAAAAATGTTGCTACAGCTATTCCTAATAATATTGTTCCCAACAACCCATTTATAAAAAGAAAAGTCTCATAAGTTTTTGCTCCCAAAAAATTGTCAGGCTTTGATCTGAATTCATATGAAACAGCCTGAATGATGAAAGCAAAAAGAATTAACATCCATACCCAATATGCACCTCCAAAACTGGTTGAATAGAACAATGGAAAAGAAGCAAAGAATGCTCCTCCAAATGTTACCAGTGTTGTGAAAGTAAATTCCCATTTACGACCTAAAGAGTTTACAATAAGACGACGCTCCATATCTGTTTTCCCTAAAGTATAAATCAATGTTTGACCACCCTGAACAAAAAGTAAGAAAACCAATATAGCTCCTAATAGTGAGATAATTATCCACCAATATTGCTGTAATACTAAATGTGATAAACTTTCAAACATTTTAATGTCCTCCTTCTTTAGGTCCTATTTTTATTTGCTTAAACATTATCTTCAACTCCGCAATTAACAGGGCTGTAAACACAAGAGTAAATAACCAAAAGGTTATTTGAACAGCACTTGCATCAATCTGTGAAACTGATGCAACAGTTGGTAAAAGATCTTGTATTGTCCAGGGCTGACGACCAACTTCAGCAACAACCCAACCAGACAATGAAGCTATGTATGCAAGTGGAATAGTAATTACTGCCAAACGTAAGAGCCATTTTTTATCAATCAGCTTACCTTTAAAAATAAAAAATAATACAAGTGCAAATAGCAGAATAAAATAGAATCCCAGTGCAACCATTATATGAAAACTATAAAATGTAATTGGAACATTTGGAATTATACTCTTAGGATCATTTAAAAATCCATACCCAAAATATTTAAAGTTTTCTCTGAATATATTCAAGGATTCTTCTTGCTTAACTACATCTTCTAATTTTTGAGCTTTCTTATAATCCGAAAGAGCAGATATGGCTAATTTACCCTTTTCAATTTTCTCAAGAGCGGATAAAGCTATTTGTAATTCCCCATTCTTATCTTCGTATTCAAATCCTCCTTCTACAATATCTTTTACACCAGGTACAAATGCATCAGCGTTTCTGTAACCAAGAAATGATAACAGTTTTGGAATCTCAAACTTAAAAACAAAATTATCTTTCCCATCATTAATTTCTTTTCCGGGAGTTGGCATACCAAGTAAAATAAGACCAGCTCCTTCTGAACCTTCATATAACCCTTCCATAGCTGCAAGTTTCATTGGTTGTTTTTGCGCTACCTGATACGCAGAACCATCACCCGTATAAACAAGAAATAAACTGCTAATTAAACCAAAAATAGCAGCAATTATCATACTTCGTTTAGCTAATAATTGTTCTCTACCTTTTAATAAAAACCAGGCACTAACACCAATAACAAAGATTGATGCTAAAACGTATGCCGATGTTATTGTATGTAAAAACTTATTTATAGCAACCGGAGAAAATAATACTTCCCAGAAGTTTAGCATTTCATTTCGTGCAGTATCTGGATTAAAATGCATTCCTACCGGAGATTGCATCCATCCATTGGCGACTAAGATCCACAGTGCCGATAAATTGGCGCCAATAGCTACAAGCCATGTAGAAATTAAATGAAATTTTTTACTCACTTTGTTCCATCCAAAAAACATAATAGCAATAAAAGTAGATTCCATGAAAAATGCCATAATTCCTTCTATCGCCAGCGGTGCTCCAAAAATGTCACCCACAAACCATGAATAATTAGACCAGTTTGTTCCAAATTCAAACTCCAAAATAATTCCAGTTGCGACTCCAATTGCAAAGTTAATTCCAAATAATGTCATCCAGAATTTAGTTGCCTTTTTCCATTCAGGATCGCCTGTTTTCACGTACAAGGTTTCCATAAAGGCTATTATAAATGTTATTCCTAAGGTTAGCGGAACAAATAGCCAATGATACAATGCTGTTAATGCAAATTGTGCTCTCGACCAATTGACCAGAGCAGAATCGATATGTTCAATCATTATTCGTGTTTTTTGTTTTTGTTAATTGTTCAATTACATAATCACCCTTTTCCTTATCCGTTTCAAATTTTTCACTTAAAAAGTTTTTGAAAAAGAATAATTTTAAAATAACAAACATGATAAAAAGCTTAATTATAATTATTGTCCATAGCTTTTTACCAACAGTCATGGTTTTAAAACCATCGTAATAAAAGTAGAAGATGCGAACTAGGATATTTCTTTTTTTCATTCAATCTTTAATTAACTCAAAGATATAAAAAATATAAAAAGGTAATGCGGTGCACATTTCCCAAAATCAAATTGTTTTAAATTAGAAACATCGGTAAGTACCTGTTCATAAAAACTATGATGACACTTTCTAAATAAGAAGGATTGATAAATAATTATGGATTATCTGTACATATGAATAAAACCGTTTTGATCTATAACAGCAGGATCATCAGATTTTAAAATATAATAATATATACCTTCGCTCAATTCAGAACCTGAAGAATTTCTTCCATCCCAAACAATTATAGGAGATTTTTCACTATATACCATTGCTCCTGAGCGACTATATATTGATATTTCAAGAACATTTATTCCATTAGCCCGAATTACAAACAAATCATTTGCTCCATCGCCATTTGGTGTAAAAACATTTGGTGTAATAATATCATCTATAATTGGAAAAGTTTTGGTGCTTGTAAAAGTAGTTCCGGTTGCATCTTCATAAACAGATAAGGTAAAAGTATAAGTAGCAGGTGCAACAAACTCATATGTTACTAACGGCAGTCCATCAATTAAAGGTTCAATATCACCTCCCCAATCAAGTGTGTACGCACCATTAAGTGTATCAGATACCTCAAAATAACTTGTATCTCCAGCAATTACTTTTTCTGCATGACATCTTATTCTAAATGTTGCAGCATCATGTACAAATTCAAAATCTATTGTATCAATCTGAGAAAAAGCATTGTTTGCAATCAGAAAAAGAGTTAAGTAAATAAAAACTTTAAGTTTACCCATTAATTTACATTTAGTCACGTAAATATATAAAATACCAATTTATTATCTTAAATTTTTTCTGTTAATTTTTTAACCACTTTCAAATTATTGAAAAATTCCTTGGCAATTACTCTTAGAATTGTATAACCGGGAATTGCTAGAATCATACCAGTAATTCCAAACATACTCCCTGAAATCATTATTACTAAGAATATTTCTAAAGGATGAGCATTTACGCTACTTGAATATATAAAAGGTTGAAAAACAACATTATCTATCACCTGAACAATAATAAACACAATAGCCATATATCCAAGTAAAGGAAGTAATTCAGAATAAAAAGCCAGATCGAGGTTTGTAGCTAAACCTAGTACCAAGCCAAGGCTCGCTCCTATTACAGGTCCTAAATAAGGTATACTATTCATTATTCCCACAACAAGGCCAATTACCAAAGCATCAGAAAAATCAACACCTATAATTGTTAATCCTATAGATACCAAAAAAATTATTCCACTTATTTGTACTATTATTCCTATAAAATATCTTGTTAATAACTTTTTTACTGACTTTAATATATGTTCAATTTTTTCCAGGAATTTATCAGGAACGAATAACAATATTCCATCATTTAATAATCCACGATCTTTTAAAAAGAAAAAAGTAATAAACGAAATAGAAAATGCAGCAATAAAAATATTTCCTAAAACCCCTGCTATTGAACCAAATATATTTGACAAAACCGATACATTAACAACAGACATAAATTTCTCTGTAAAATACTGGTCCATTGATTGTTTGCTATCAGAGCTTATGTTGTATTTAATAAAAAATGCTTCCACTTTTTGAATCGGGTCCTTAAGGTTATTCATAACCGACTCTGCGTCTATTGAAGAAAGCTCACTCGCCTGATGCGCAACTAGAGGAACAAAAATTCTGAAAAAGATTAGAATCATTGTCCACAAAAAAGCAAGAGTTAAGAATGCTGATAATGCATTTGGAATTTTAAATTTTTTATAATGTATCTTATGCAAGAATCCGACAATCGGACGCCCTATAAGAGCTAAAACCGAAGAAATGAGAATGTAGGCAACAATAGATTTAAAATACCATAAAACAAAGCCAACAATGCCAATTCCAAGAGCAATAAATATATATCGTAAATTCCTGTTCATTATTAAACTTTAAATTAAATTTGATATCTAAGGCTTTGATCAGATTTAAAATCTGAACTAAAATAAGTTTTTTTCGGCGATAATAAAATTGTTAGGAATAATAATTAGGAGAGAGCTCAATCATGCTTCAAACACATTTAGGAGAATATGCCGCATTACTTACTGCTGTATTCTGGACAATTACAGCAATAGCATTTGAATCTGCTGGTAAAAAAGTAGGTTCCTTATCGACAAATCTCATAAGACTGTTTATGGCTTTTATCTTTATCGGTATTTATGGTCAAGTTACACGTGGTTCTTTTATTCCTTTTGATGCATCGGCTCACCAATGGATGTGGTTATCCTTATCGGGTTTTGTAGGTTTTGTTATTGGCGATCTTTTATTATTTGAAGCTTATGTAGTTATTGGCTCAAGAATATCGATGCTGATTATGTCTTTAACACCTCCAATTACTGCTTTTTTTGGTTGGTTACTTATGGACGAAGTTCTTACTCCACAAAATATGCTTGGAATGTTTTTAACTCTTCTTGGAATTATGTTGGTTGTATTAGACAGAAAACCAAAAGATAAGAATAGGACAGATAACTCTACAAAAGAGAATAACAAAAATAAATTAAAATTATCATATCCAATTGTTGGTATTCTTCTTGCTTTTGGTGGTGCTGTTGGTCAAGGCGCAGGTCTTGTTTTAAGTAAATACGGAATGCAAGATTTTGACCCTTTTGCTGCAACTCAAATCAGAGTTATTACTGGATTTGTTGGTTTTGCGATCCTTTTTGTATTTATGAAACGATGGAAAAAAGTAATTGAAGCGGTTAAAAACAAGAAGGCGATGACAGGATTAAGTATTGGAGCTTTTTTTGGTCCATTTTTAGGAGTGTCATTTTCATTACTTTCTGTTAAGCATACAACTACAGGCGTAGCATCAACTATAATGGCTATTGTTCCGGTTCTAATTATTCCTCCAGCAGTGATCTTTTTCAAAGAAAAAATAACTTTAAAGGAAATCATTGGATCGCTTATAGCTGTTGGTGGTGTTGCTTTATTCTTTATGTAGATGTTTTTTTGTATTTTAGCTTAAAAGCTAAATATGAAGAAAGTAGTTATATTAATTTTCGTTTTAGGTCTGATTGGTTGTACTTCAAACAAATCTATTACAGTATATAACCCAATTAGTCAAGATGAATTTTTAGAAAGCCCATTTGGGTTTAATGAAACTATTAGAAATTTTTCATCCAATTCAAATCCCCAATATAATACCCAAAAACTATTAAGAAAAAACCAGCATCATCCTGAGAAAACAGATACAATTTATCAGTTTACTTATAAAAATTCTGAGATTTTCTTTTATAAAACACACTTAGGAAAAGAATTTCTGCTTGCCGGGAAAGTATTAAACAAACAAATAACATTCAAAAACAATATTCATATTGGAATACCAATTAATGAATTTAAAGCACGTTTTTCTGATGAATTAAATTTTAGCTCAGATAGTCTGCAAATGATTGGCGAAGGAACAAAATACACCTTCATTTTTAACGATGGAAAACTTTACCGGATTAATATCGATAATTACTTCGATTAAAAAGTAGCAACAACAGTTTGTGTTCCTGTAGTTTTTTGTCCTAACTTAACATGAATTTTAGAATCAAGTGGTAAGAATAAATCTACTCGAGATCCAAAACGAATAAATCCTATTTCTGAATTTTGATTAACTTCTTTTTCTTTTTTTGCATAACAGATAATTCGCCTTGCAATAATTCCTGCAATTTGGCGCATTAAAATCTGACGATTATTTTTATCTTCTAAAACAACACTTGTACGCTCATTTTCTATTGATGATTTTGGTAATCTGGCAACTAAAAATTTGCCAGGATGGTATTTGAAGTACTTAATAATTCCGCTAATAGGAAACCAATTAATATGAACATTCCAAACAGACATAAAAATTGATACCTGAATACGCTTATCTTTAAAATACTCATCCTCGTTAGTTTTCTCAATAACCATAACTGTTCCATCAGCTGGAGCATAAATTGTATTATCATCAGTTATTAAAACTCTTGAAGGTTTTCTAAAAAAGCGTACAACAAATAGAAAGATTAATAAAGACATTACACCTAATGTATAGGTTAAATAAGAATTAGGAGAAATAAAATAATAGACTAATAAATTTATGATTAAAAGAACCACTAAAAATAAAGCTACTATGGATCGTCCTTCTTTATGTAAAGTCATTTTAATTGTAATAATAGTTTCTAAAACAATTGTAAATATAAATAAAACATGGGTAAGGTGAAAAATACTGCATCAAATCTATCTAAAATTCCACCATGTCCTGGCAAAATGCTGCCCGAATCTTTTTCGTCTATATTTCTTTTAAATGCTGATTCAACCAGATCGCCATACGTACCAAAAACCGAAACTATAACTGACAATACTGCCCAGTTAAGAAAACTAAGCTCAGTAAATATAATGGAGATAACATATGCTATTCCGATGTTTGAAAGTAGACCTCCAATAAATCCTTCCCATGATTTTTTGGGTGAAACTCTTTCAAACAAACGATGTTTACCAAATGAAACACCAAATACATAAGCGAGTGTATCAAATGCCCACATTAAAAATAAGAACCCAAGCAATAAATGAGAACTGTATTCTAATTCTTCTGAAATAACAATATAATTTGCAAAAGAAAATGGCACAGCAATGTATAAAACTCCTAATAATGTAAATCCTATATTTACAAAAACATATTCTGATTTACGATAAAGCTCAATTATAAAAACGCTTATTACAACAGGAATTATTGCTATAAAAATCTCTGCACTTACCCAATCATTAACATAAAAATAATTGGCTGCAAAAACAAGCAAGCCAATTACTATTCCATATATTTTCAATGGTTTAAATTTCTTCTTTTCAGCTAATGTATAAAACTCATACATTGCTCCTGTAATTATCAACATAAATAATACAAAGAAGCTTATTTTACCTATTGCAATGGCACCAACAACAACAACTAAAAAGATTATTCCTGTAATGGTACGTTGAACTAAATTATTCAATACTTTATATTTTTTCTAAATTATTCTTCTTTCTTCTTCTCTTCGGGTTTCTTCTTCTCTACTTTTTTAGCCTCTTTCTTCACAACTTTCGAAGTTGCTTTTTTTACTTTCGGCTCTGCTTTTTTTGCTTTCTTTTTCTTCTCAAGCTCTTTTTTTGCTTCCTCTCCTTTTTCGTGATGAGATTTCCACTGTCTTTTGCCAAAAATTTGTTCCAAATCTTCAGTAAAAATAACCTCTTTTTCAAGTAAAATATTAGCTAATGCTGTTAAACCATCTTTATGTTTCTTTAAAATATCATTTGAACGCTTATAGGCTTCTTCAATAAGATTCTTAACATCATTGTCAATAAGCTCAGCAGTTTTTTCACTATATGGTTTAGTAAATGCCATATCTGTTTGTCCTGATGAATCATAAAAACTAACATGGCCAACTTTATTGCTCATACCAAAATATGCGATCATTGCATAAGCTTGTTTGGTAATTTTCTCGAGGTCGTTCATTGCACCTGTAGAAATTTTTCCAAATGTTAACTCTTCAGCCACACGACCGCCAAGCGCTGCACACATTTCATCAAGTAACTGATCACGTGTAGTAATTTGTCTTTCTTCTGGCAAGTACCAAGCTGCACCAAGGGCACGACCACGTGGTATGATTGTAACCTTTACCAAAGGATGAGCATGTTCAAGCAACCAGCTTACAGTGGCATGTCCTGCTTCGTGGAATGCAATTGTTTTTTTCTCATCTTTTGTTATTATTTTGGTTTTGCGTTCCATTCCACCAACAATTCTATCTACAGCATCAAGAAAATCCTGTTTTCCCACAACTTTTTTATCTTTTCTTGCGGCAATTAACGCTGACTCATTACACACATTTGCAATATCTGCACCGGAAAATCCAGGAGTTTGTTTAGAAAGGAAACCAACATCAAGGTTGGTTTCCAATTTTATTGGTTTAAGATGAACCTTAAAAATATCTTTACGCTCATTAATATCTGGTAATTCAAGATGAATCTGTCGATCGAAACGACCGGCTCTCATAAGAGCTTTATCCAAAATATCAGCACGGTTTGTTGCACCCATAATTATAACACCAACATTATTCCCAAAACCATCCATTTCGGTTAATAACTGATTTAGTGTATTTTCTCTTTCGTCGTTTGAACCCATGTTAGGATTTCTTCCTCGGGCACGACCAATGGCATCAATTTCATCAATAAAAATAATACAAGGTGCTTTTTCTTTTGCCTGCTTAAACAAATCACGAACACGAGATGCTCCAACCCCAACAAACATTTCAACAAAATCGGAACCCGACATTGAGAAAAATGGAACATTGGCTTCACCAGCAACTGCTTTTGCCAATAATGTTTTTCCTGTTCCCGGAGGGCCTACAAGCAACACTCCTTTTGGAATTTTACCACCAAGGTCTGTATATTTCTTAGGAGTTTTGAGGAAATCAACAATTTCTCGAACTTCCACCTTTGCTTCTTCTATTCCTGCAACATCAGTAAAATCAACTTTCACTGTACTACTTTCTTTATCAAAAAGTTGAGCTTTTGATTTACCAACACTAAAAATGTTTCCACCGCCGCCAGCTCCGCCTCCTTTTGACATTCTTTTAAAAATAAAAAGCCATATTGCTAAAATAAGAAGTATTGGGAATACCCAACCGAATACATCACGAAGATAATTTGGTTGTGTTTTATAACTAACCTCAATATATTCTCCTCTTGCTGAACTTTCCTGAGCCTCATTTATCCACTTTTCAAAGTACTCCATTGACCCTATTGTAAAATAAAAATGCGGACCGTCTTTTGAAACTCCAGAAAATGCTTTTCCTGTTAAATCCTTGTATTTCGGATCGCTAAGTCGATCCTCTTTAATATATATATTGGCTCTTTCTTTATTTACAACAACTATTTTCGCTACATCTCCATTACGAAGCATGTCTCTTTCAAATTCCTGCATGGTAATTTCTTGAGGCTTTGGAGTAAAACTCAAAAGCTGCATGCCAATAAAAACAACTGCAATTAAGCCATAAATCCAATAAACATTAAATTTAGGTTTAGGCTTATTGCCCGGCTTTGATCCGGTATTTTGTTTTTTATTCTCTTCTTTATTTATCATTATTGTTTATCTCCTAATTTTTTATCATCGTTATAATGAGTAAGCTTTGCATCAGCCCATAAATCTTCAAGTTTATACAAACTTCTATATTCATTTTGGAAAATATGTACTACAACATCTGCATAATCTAATAAAACCCAAGTAGCATTCTCCAAGCCTTCTTTATGCCAAACCTTTTCTCCAGTTTCTTCACGAACAGTTTCTAAAACTGAATCTGCCAATGCCTCAACCTGTGTGTTTGAATCGCCATGACAAATAATAAAATATTTACAAACTGAATTTTCTAATGCTGAAAGATCTAAACTTACGGGGTCTTTTCCTTTTTTCTTTAAAATACCTTCAATTGCTGCACTTACTATTTCTTTTGTATTTGTTTTTTCTTTACTTTTTTGTTTCGCCATTCGTTATTTTTTTGCAAAGGTAATGAAATTACATTTATTTTAAACTCTGTTTTTCTTATGTTTATATATTCTATTTTTCTTATTCACAAGTCTGTTTATCAAAAACCATTCCTTATGAACACAGGACATCAAGTATTTGTTTAGTCGGCAAGTTTGTCATTTTTTAAGTACTATTAAGTTGCAATTTTAAGAATTTGTCATGTTTATTTAATTTTTGGCAGATTTCGCCTTAACTTTACTGTAAATAATTTAGAATGGATCCCTGGCAAAGAATAGTAAAACTTGATTCGCTTGATTCAACGAATGATTATGTTTCTGGTTTATTAAAAAAAACTAAACCCGAAGAAGGATCAATATATTCTTCTTTGTTCCAAAGTGCAGGAAAAGGCTTAGGTCAAAATGAATGGGAAAGTGAAAAAGGAAAAAATTTATTGTTTAGTTTAATACTTTATCCTTCTTTTTTGCCAGTTGAAGACCAGTTTCTAATTTCAAAAGTCGTCTCGCTTGGAATCGCAAATTATATTCAGGCAAAAACAAATCATATAAAAATTAAATGGCCCAATGATATTTATTATAAAAACGAAAAAATAGCGGGCATTCTAATTGAAAATTCAATAAAGGGTTCCGATTTAAACTCAAGCATTATTGGAGTCGGATTTAATTTAAATCAGGCAGAATTTAAAAGCGATGCTCCTAACCCTATATCTTTGCATCATATCACAAAAAAATCCTATTCAATTGATCAGGAACTGGTTAAAATCAGGAATAACATCCGATTTTTTTACGACAAATTGAGAGCAGGGAAATTCGAAGAAATAAACCGGGAATATTTAAAATGCCTATATAGATATAATGAGGTTCATAAATTTAAAACCGATAATAAAATTTTCAAAGCAAAAATTACAGGAATTAATAAATACGGCCATTTACAGTTAACAACCGAAAATAATGAAGTTTTGGAATACGGATTTAAGGAAACTGAATTTGTAATATAAATACTATTCTTCTTTTATCTTTTCATTAAAGAAAACAACAATCTGATCGACCATAGCATCTATTCCTTTTTCAAGATGTTTTCCAACCATCATTTTCATCATAGGATTTAAGTTTGCATCAATTGTTAATCTTATTGCTGTGGCTTTTTCCTCATCCTCAATAGATCTAAGTTGAATCCAGAAAAAGAAACTAAAAGGAGATTTGCCATCGCTGGTAATTTTAATCAGTTTATTTGGCTCTTTTTCAATGATCTTTAATCCAACCTGACCTATTCCGTCAATATTAAATTTGCAAGTATCTTCGGTAGCTTCAAAATCTTTAACTTTATCCTGTGGAATTACAGCTTTTAAATTATTAAAATCTGTTAAAAAACTATATATCAGTTCGTCTGACTTATTAATCTTGCCTGTTTTGCTTGTATATTTACTCATTTAAGTTTCGAGTTAAAAGTTCTAAGTTTAAAGTTATTTACCCCAGTTGCCAGGATCAAGTCTCCAGTTTTTTAATGTTTCAATATCTGATTCTTGAACATAACCTGATTCCAGAGCAATCTTTATTAGAACTTCGTAATTACATAAAGTTTTAAGCTTAACATTTGATTCTTTAAAATTATCTTCAGAAATTTTAAATCCATATGTAAAGATTGCAACCATTCCCAGAACATCAATACTTGCATTTCTAAGAGCTTCAACCGCATTTAAGCTACTTTTTCCTGTAGATATCAGATCTTCAACTACAACTACTTTTTTCCCAGATTCTATTTCACCTTCAATCATATTTCCCAAGCCGTGTTCTTTTGGTTTTGGACGAACATAAACAAATGGTAAATTCATTGCGTCGGCAACCAGCATTCCTATTGCAATTGCTCCAGTTGCCACACCAGCAATATAATCTGGTGTTCCGTATTCCTTTTGTATAAGTTTAACAAAGGTGTTTTTAATTTCATCTCTAATTTCAGGATACGATAATGTTTTTCTGTTATCGCAATATATGGGTGATTTCCAACCAGATGCCCAGGTAAAATAATTTGCAGGTTGCAACTTAATTGCCTTAATTTGTAGTAAGGATTCAGCTATTTTTTTCTCTAATTTTTCCATACCGCAAATGTATAAAGTTTTTTATAACGACAGAACAGTTTTTTTTACACAAAACGAACAAAGTTTTCCTGAAAACAATGAAAATAAGATACATTATTTCAGAAATAGAAAAAGGTTAAAATTAGTTCTCGAAAGTTTTATAAGCAATCCCGAAACTAAAAATTTATATATAATCGCAGATAATCTGAACCGGGCTTTTAAAAAATTTATTAAGCTATATAAATTAGTTGAAGCTGCCGGCGGACTCGTTATAACCAATAATAATAAGGCCTTATTTATTTTCAGACGTGGAAAATGGGATTTACCAAAAGGAAAACTTGAAAAAGGCGAAAATCCGGAGACAGGCGCGGTTCGTGAAGTTGAAGAAGAATGTGGAATTAGAAATCTTACTATTAAAAAATTACTTGAAACAACCTATCACACATACACTCTTAATGGGGAAAATATTTTAAAACGCACTTATTGGTTTGAAATGTCTCATGATGGACTTCAAGAACCTGTTCCACAAACTGAAGAAGAAATTACAGAAGCAACATGGATTGAGCCCAATGATTATGAAAAGATCATCAAGAATACATTTCCTTCCATAATTCAGGTTTTAAAAAAGGGAAATCTATTAAAGTAGTTTACTTTAAATATCGCCGTTAGCTCTCATTTTCTTGAAAATTACAAACTCGGCATTCTGATCCGGCGATGGAGCTGGTGATATTGAAAGTTTCCCATCCGGGGCAATAAAATAATATGTTGGGAACGCCCTAATATCATAATCTTTAAAAACTTCAGACTGATTTCCATAATGCAGAAAGGTAAATGGATAACCTTCGTTTTCAACAAAATACCTCATTTGTTCAATCGTCTCGTCTAAACAAATTATTACTATTTCGAAATGATCTTTATGTTTCTTATAAAGGTTCTCAAGCATTTTAAATTCCTTTATGCACGCATAACTAATTGAAGTGCAAAAACCCAGATACACATATTTTCCTTTAAAAGAATCTAAAGAAATTAGATTACTATCCTTATCGTACAATTCAAACTCAGGCGGATAAAAACCTATCATAAGTTTTGTAACCTTCGTTTTTATATTTTGGGCTATTTCTTTATGTTCAGGAATTATCGTCTGATCTGCTAAAGAATCCAGAACAGTCAACATTGCAGATCTGGAAAAACGGTCTTTATAAAATTCGTCATGCAAGCATTTAAGAATAACGAATTCTCTTAAGGCTTCGTTTGTGAGCACTGAGTCTTGTCCGAGTGTTTTCTTTAGTGACTTGATACTTTTTAATCTGCCAATATCATAATAAATTTGCTTTCCTTCTTCAGTTCTACCAAAATAATGAAAATAATTTTCGTAAACCTGATTAAACAAATCCATATATGCAGGATTATCATATAAGATTTCATTGTTCAGAAAATACTCTTTGGAGATTTCTTTCATTCTTAATGAAGATGCTAAATTAAGAAATGATGCGTATTTATAATTCTTAAATTCATTAAAAAAAGAATTCTGAACTTGAGAAAATATAGAATCAATCCCTGTTATTATTTTTTCAGTATCAATATTTCCTGATTTCTTATACATTGAATATGCATTTTCAGAAATCATGTTCGTGTATATCTCATCAAAGAAAGCAAGTTGATAATTTAATTCTGTATCACTTGAATTTTCAATTCCCAAATGATAAAGTACGTGTTCAAAATAAGGATTTAGTTTGTCGGCAATTGATTTTTCTTTTCTCTCCGGGAATAACAGTTCATACTCCTTGTTTGGTTCTGCAAAAACAAACGCTTCATAAACACCTAACTTTATATGAACATAATTAGTTTTCTCAGTTGTAAAAGAACATGTAAAATCCCCATTTTTATCAACTACTGTGGCGCAAAGTTCTTCTTCGGTAAAAGTTATATAATCAGAATAAGTTGAAAAAATAAATTTTTCACCAGCATACTCAGGTACATTTCCTTTTAAAATAACATTTTGAGAAAACAGTGTTTGAGGTAATACAATTAGTATTAGTAATAAGAGTTTTAAACGCATTTTGACATTATTTTTTAATCACCATTTTTTTCGGGATAAACTTACTTACATCACCTCCATGACGAATAATATCACGAACAATAGAAGAGTTAACCGGAGTATGTTCTGGCATAGTTAATAAGAATACTGTTTCGATACCATCGTGCATTGCCTTATTTACTTGTGCAATAGCTCTTTCGTATTCAAAGTC
>DAOUTQ010000036.1 GCA_030668615.1 Bacteroidales bacterium
CCATTTATCCGATCTTTTATAATAATCCAATATTTCGGTTACTAAAAGTTTATTGTTTTGAGCAAATTCACTTTTTACCATGAATGCTGTTTGTGCAACAGGAATATCTTCGTACACCTTTTTCCATTCTTCATTTAAATCAAAGATGGGATAAACATTTTTATTCTTTTGCATTACCATACTTACTAATGGTTCTGAAATAACTCCAAGTTCAGACTGCCCTGCTGCAACAGCGTTTGCTAAATCTACATGAGTTGGGAAAGTATAATCTAAAATTAAATCCTGTTCAGGATTAATGCCATTTTTTATTAGCAAATGTCTAAATAAAACATCGGGAGTCATTCCTTTAGCCATAAGATTTATTCTTTTCCCTTTCAGGTCTTTCCAATCGTTTATTGTAGTATCGTTGCCGAATAAATATAAAGTTCCCCAAACAGGAATAGCTGCAAGTTGATACGGAACACCTTTGTTATAAAGAATAGCTCCCATAGTTGTTGGTAAAACTGCAAAGTCAACTTCGTTTTCAAGCATTAATTTACGAAGCTGAATTGGCTCATTGTAAATAGTAATTTCAATATTTGAACTTTCACTTTGATTTAGACTATCAATCATTTTAACCATTCCCATAGCCGATGGACCCTTGAGTGTCACAATTCTTATTTTTTGAGTTTCATCTTTTTGTATACATGATACAATGAATAGTATAATAATAATTGAAAGGGAAAATATTTTCTTCATATGAAAGCTTTTTTACAAAATTAATAAAAAGTTCTAAAGAGCCTGTAAGTATTAGCAAAATAAAACATTGAAGTAAATAGGTGATTAAAACCTGATAAATATCATTTGCCAATTTAGCAAACACTTCGTATCTTTGTTAACGAATTAACAGTAAAAACTATTTACTCTTTCTGAGAAACGGATATGCTCTGTTTCAAGGTTAAAGAATAAATCTAATCCGGAGGAAATCTGATGGAAAAGAGAATTGGAACCGCACTTATATTAATCGAAAGTACTGAAGTTGTTCAGCAAATGAACGAAATCGCTTTCAAACATTCCAACATAATTATTGGTCGCCAGGGTTTGCCACGCAGCAATGGTCAAAACATTATATCTCTTGTTCTTGAAGGTACAACTGATGAGATTGGTTCTTTAACCGGTCAGCTTGGACGCTTAAAAGGCATCCAGGTTAAATCAGTACTCTTAAAGAACAAGAATAATGAAGAAAACAGCTAAAATTTTATTTTTTCTACTAATTTCTTTTAGTTCATTTTCACAGCAATATGAATTAAGTGGAATTGTTATTGACATAAAAACTAATGAGAAACTTGGTGGTGTCCATGTTCAGTTAATTGGACAAAATCAATCTAATAATTATTATGTCGTCACTAATTTGTCAGGCGAGTTTAATATAACCGGAATTGAAAAGGGAGAATATCAAATTATATCTTCTTATGTAGGTTATAAAAAATATCAAGAGCTTAAATTGATAGATTCGAACACTGAGTTTGATATTAAAATAGAAAAAGAACTGATCGATATTGGTGAAGTAATTGTGAGTAGTATGAGACAGGAGCAAAGAATTAAAGATGTTCCTGTACCTTTAGAAATTGTTGATCAAAAACAAATTGAGTTATCATCTTCGTTTACTGCCTCTGATGTTTTGGAACAAGAACCTGGTGTATCTATGGCACGTGATGGTGTTTGGGCTACCGGAATAAATATTCGAGGATTAAATCAGCAACGTATAGTAATGTTAGTTGATGGTAATAGGATTGAAACTGCTACTGATTTAATGGCGTCCATGTCGTTCT
Organism: Bacteroidales bacterium; assembly: GCA_030668615.1. Classification (GTDB taxonomy): domain Bacteria; phylum Bacteroidota; class Bacteroidia; order Bacteroidales; family UBA12077; genus UBA12077. The sequence continues at coordinate 1,812 of DAOUTQ010000036.1, forward strand.
TTGATGTGGATGATATTGAACGAATTGAAGTGATAAAAGGTGCTTCATCGTCATTGTATGGAACGGGTGCAATGGGAGGAATTGTAAATGTAATTACCAAGAATGCTTATTTTAATTCATCAAAATATTTTAATGGAAGTATTAATACAGGATATAATTCTGTTAACGAATTGTTTACGCGTAAACTAACTTTCAAATCAGGATCAAAAAGATGGTATGCCAGTGTGAGTGGATCAATGCGGGATGCAAATGATGTAAATACTCCAGAAGGAATAATTCAAAATAGTCAGTTTGAAGATCAAAGTATTTCTGCAAGTTTTGGTTTAAAAGTAAAAGAGAATCATATTTTTAAAATAAAATATCAGTATTTCGATGCTGACAATGTTGGTATACCTGGAGGTTCAGCTTTACCAGGACCTTCAACAGCAACTTATAAGGATGCTAAACGTCAGATGATTTCAGCTAATTATGAAATTAAAGATATTTCGGAATCTTTTAAACTATTAAATTTCAGATATTTTCATCAATACATTGTTCGTGATGTTGATTTGATTCCTAATATTTCAACATCTACGGAAACATCAATAACAACTCCTGAACTGTTTACTCCGAGCGGCGATCACACAACAGATGGAGCTCAAATTCAATCAGATTGGAGCTTTAGTGAGAATAATAGTTTTATTGCCGGAATAGATATTTGGAGAAGAAAGTTAGAAACCAGCCGCGAAAAATATATTCGAGTTGATATGTTGGATTCAATTGGAGATATAGTTACCACTAACAATATAATCCGTGGCGAAACTCCAATACCGGAATCTTGTTTTGGAAGTGCCGGTTTGTATTTGCAGAATGAACAAAAGTTTTTAAATGATGATCTAAAATTGATAATAGGAGGGCGTTTAGATGGCATCCGAATTGCCAACGAGCAAGCTTTTGATTACGATTATTTGATAATGAATGGTACAAGAAATGATTCGCCTCCTAATCAGCGAATTACTTTTGAAGAGAACGAAGAATATAAATTATCGTGGAGTGCCAATTTAGGCATTTTGTATGCACTCACTGATGATTTAGATTTTAGTTTAAATGCAGGGCGATCATTTCGTGCACCATCTTTAGAAGAAAGCTTTAAATACATTGATTTAGGAAGCAAAGTTCGTTTAGGAGATCCAAATCTTGATCCTGAAAAGGGATATTCGTTAGATATTGGAATGCGGGTTTGGAAACCAAAGTTTCAATTCAAAGTGAATGGTTTTGTAAACTGGTTAACAGATATGATTGTGGAAGAATCAGGAGAATTTATTTATTCATATACAACTGGTACTGTAGATACTATTCCTGCTCTAATTAATGCCAATGTTGATGAAGCAAGATTGTACGGAGTTGATTTTAGTTTTCAATATAATTTCTACAAAAGTTTTGTTATTCATGGTGCCGGATCGTATGTAAGAGGAGAGAATCTTAAGAATGATACCAATTTACCACTAATCACTCCAGCAAATGGGCGAATAGGAATAAGATATCATTTACCAAAATATTTTGGAGCTGATTTAATAGCTATTGGATTTGCCGATCAAGATAAAATAGCTGATGGTGAAACGGAAACAAAAGGTTTCGCACGTTATGATTTCAGAGTGAATTCATCTGTAATAAAAATTGATTTTGCTAAAGTTCAGTTTTTTGGCGGAATAGAAAATATCGGAGATCTTGCTTATACAAATCATTTAGCAACAAATCGAGGAGCAATTAGTATAGAACCAGGAAGAAATTTTTATGTTAAAATGAAAGTTTTGTTTTAACAATGTTAATATATATAAAGTGTTAAAAAAATATAGTTGTCACACTGAGTTTATTGAAGGGTGACTATAAATAAAGAATCATATTTTGACAGGTTCAATATGACAAGAGAATAAAAATATAACTAAAAAATATCCATATGAAATTTTATCCGGAACACTATAAAATTAAGGATCAACGAATGAAACCATTCATTGATCCGGAAGAAATTTGGGATTTTATTAATAACACAAAACCGACAAAAGAAAGAGTTCGTGAGGTTATTGCAAAATCCTTAAATAAAGAAAGATTAAATCTGGAAGAAACAGCGGCTTTAATTAATGCAACAGATCCTGAATTAGTTGAGGAAATTAAACAAGGCGCAAAGGATTTAAAAACGAAGGTTTACGGAAACAGAATAGTTTTATTTGCACCATTGTATGTAGGAAATAAATGTACAAATAATTGTAAATATTGTGGTTTTAGAGCAACAAATAAAGATGCAGTTCGCCAAACATTATCGGATCAGGAACTGATAAAAGAGGTTGAGGCACTTGAAGATAATGGACAAAAAAGATTAATTTTGGTTTATGGTGAGCATAAGCATTATTCACCTGAGTTTATTGCCGAAAATGTTAAGACTGTTTACAATGTTAAAAAAGGTAATGGTGAAATTCGTCGTGTAAATATAAATGCCGCACCACTTGAAATTGATGGATTCCGAACTGTAAAAGAAGCAGGAATTGGAACATATCAGGTTTTTCAGGAAACTTATCATCCCGAAGAATATAAAAAATATCACTTAGGTGGTAAAAAACGAGATTTCGACTATAGATTAACATCTTTGGATCGTGCTCAGGAAGCTGGATTGGATGATGTTGGAATTGGAGCTTTATTTGGACTTTACGATTGGAGATACGAAGTGCTGGCAATGGTTCGTCATACAAATCATTTCGAAGCATGTTATAATGTTGGTCCACATACTTTATCTTTCCCAAGAATTCAAGATGCTTCTGCAATTGATGTTGATCCAAAATATATGGTTAATGACGATGATTTTGTGAAGTTAATAGCGATTTTAAGATTAGCAGTTCCTTATACCGGAATGATTTTAACTGCTCGTGAGTCACAACAAGTTCGTCGTGAGGTTATGGCTTTCGGTGTTTCACAAATTGATGGCGGAACCAAAATAGAATTAGGATCATATAAAGAAACTCAGAACGAAGTACAGAATCTTAATCGTGAGCAATTTGCAATTAGCGATAACAGGTCTTTAGCCGAAATTATTGATGAACTTATTGAAAATGAGTATTTACCATCATTCTGTACAGCATGTTATCGTTTGGGAAGAACAGGTGAACACTTTATGGAATTTTCGGTTCCCGGATTTATTAAACGTTTTTGTACGCCAAACGCAATTTTAACTTTAGCAGAGTATATTGAAGATTATGCTACTCCTGAGACTGGTGAGAAAGCGTGGAAGATTATTGATAAAGAGATTAAAGGTTTGGATAATGAAAAAGTAGTTGGCCAATTAAACGAGAGAATAGGTAAAATTAAAAATGGCGAAAGAGATATGTATTTTTAAATAGCAGTTGGCTTTTTGCCTTTAGCGTTTAGTTTTATATATTTAATTCACATTTAGAGTAAATTAAAACTTTTAACCTATAACTTTAAACTAATTATATGATTGAAAAAAGAATTATCGGTATAAATGTTCTTGATCGAATTAAAGAAGCGGGCAGAACTCAAAATGTCCTTAGTAAATATGCATCATCTATTAAAACTCGTTTAGGATTTCATGAATTAAGTGAAGATGTTTGTAGCCGAAATGGTTTTATGATTTTAGAATTAACTGGAAAAATTTCTGATTGGGATAGTCTTGAAAATGAGTTGAATGAGATTGGTGGTATAAATATTCAGAAAATGTCTTTTGACTTGAGTTAATAAATTTTGTAACTTGATAAACTTAATAGATTATTTTATATGTCGAAAGAAACAAGAATACTTGGTATTTTAATTACTGACAGGCAAAAAGAAGCAGGTAAAGTACAGAATGTACTTACTAAATATGGTTGCTCTATCAAAACCCGTTTGGGTTTGCACGAGGCAACAGATGATGTTTGTAGTACAAGCGGATTGTTGTTGCTGGAACTAACCGGGGATGTTTCAGAAATGGACAAACTCGAAAATGAGCTGGTTGCCGTTGAGGGCACTCAAACTCAGAAAATGATTTTTGTGGATTAAATTTTAGGGTATTGAAAAGGAAGAGCGTGGATTTTAGGTATCCACGCTTTTTTTATGCAATTTTTTGAGTAATTTATTTTGCGCTTCCTTAAAAATCTAATTACTTTTGTAGTTCATGAGATCAAATCTAATATACACTATTTCTTCTGAGCAGTTAATACTGGTATAAAAGCAAGTAACTGCAATTTTTAAAAATCAATAAAATTTTAGTTAATAGTATTGCTGTACTTGCATAATTCGTAAAATCAATACAAATAATTTAATATCCCTTATAAATGTTATATATTGGGTATTTTGGTATTATCATAAGAATTAATGAAATGAATAATAATTCAAATAAAAATAAATATACATTAGAAGAATTAGGATATAGTGAGTTTTTTGAGAATTATAGAAAAGAACAAAATCTTGATTATTCTAATATCGGGAGAGTTATTTCTGAGCATAAAGAAAGATTTATAGTAAAAACCCTAAATGGTGATTTTGAAGCCGAAATAGTTGGTAATTTAATTCACACAGCTAAAAGTAGGGCTGATTTCCCAGCTGTTGGCGATTGGGTTGGTATTGCTGAATATGACGAAGAAAAAGTTTTAATTCATTCAGTTTTTCCAAGGAAAACAATTTTGGAAAGATCTGCTGTTGGTAAATTTGGCGAAAAACAAATTATAGCAACAAATCTCGATTTTGCTTTTATAGTTCAATCAATAGATAGAGATTTTAGTATAAACAGAATTGAACGTTATTTAACAATCTGCAATAATTCTAAGGTAACACCAATTATTGTTATTAGTAAAGTGGATTTAATAAGTGATGAACAACTATGTGAAATTATAAAATCTATTGAAGAAAGAATTAAAGGTATTTTAATTTTTGCAATCAGTAATGAGACTCAAGCCGGTTTAGATGAATTGAAAAATTCCATTGAGAAGAACAAGACATATTGTTTGCTTGGATCTTCAGGTGTTGGAAAATCAACATTGATAAATACAATTCTCGGGAAATATTTAATGGAAACAGGTAGCATAGGCGAAATTACCAATAGGGGAAAGCATGTTACGAGTCATCGTGAATTAATTGTTTTAGATGATGGTGCAATTTTAATAGATAATCCTGGAATGAGAGAAGTTGGAATTGCAGACATGAAAGATGGAATAAAGCTTTCTTTTGAAGAAATAGATCAACTTTCTCGAAATTGTAGATTTAAGGATTGTACACACACTCACGAAAAAGACTGTGCTGTATTGGAGGCAGTTAAGAATGACGTGCTTGATAGTGCTTCTTATGAAAACTACTTGAAAATCGAACGAGAAAAAGATCATTTTGAATCAACGGAACTTGAAAAAAGAAGAAAAGGAAAAGATCTTGCTAAATTGATTAAGAAGGTTAAGAAAATTAAAAACAAATAAATATTGCAAAGCGTGAACATATGATTTCACGCTTTGTATTCCTTTATAAAGATATCGATATGAAATGGTTATTTATTGTATTTTTTGGTATAGTAATCTTTTTTAATTCATGTAATTCCGATGAACCAAGAAAAACAGAATTAGAAAAACTTGATTGGCTATTAGGGTCTTGGAGCAATATAACTGAAGAAAGAGAATTATATGAAACTTGGACAAAAGTGAATGATACATTATTCTCAGGAAAAAGCTTTATGCTCTTATATCAGGATACAGTATTTTCTGAAACAATTCTAATTCAAAGTATTGGTGAAGATATCTTTTATATACCAACTGTTAGTGATCAAAATCAAGGTAAAGCAATTCCGTTTAAATTGGTTTTATGGTTAAACAGTGAATTCTTTTTTGAAAATGAGGAACATGACTTTCCACAACGTATTGTTTATACTAATCCACAACCTGATTCTCTTTATGCTTATGTTGAAGGAGAAGAGAATGGACAATATCATAAGTTGGAATTTTTTCTGAAAAAATGTAAAGAGAACTAAGTTTTCAAAAAAACATTAACTCGTACTTATTTTTATCAAAATAAACAGAATCTTATTTGATTATCATTTAATAATAAGTAACTTGTATTAAATCAATGTTGATGTATTCGTGTATTCTGAACAAGTAATTAATTTTCAGGTTATACTATTACAACTGAAGTATTTTGTAAGATTAAACTTAATATGGACGATTTATTTATTAATGATACAGAATCTACTCCTGAAATTAATTTTAAAAGGTCAGGACAATTAAGCATAAAAGGGAAATCTTTACCTGAAGACCCAAAGAAATTTTATGATCCTATTTTCAAATGGGCAGATGATTTTAGTGCTAAAAATGTTCAACTTGATGTTCAACTTGAATATGTTAATACATCCTCATCAAAGAGAATTATTGAGCTTCTAAAAGGCTTGGATAATAACCGAAATATTAAAGAAATAAATTTGAACTGGTTTTATGAAGCAGATGATTATGATATGTTAGAGTTTGGAGAAATGATTGAGCACAACTTACACCGAACTAAAGCAAAATATATTGAATATGAAGACGAAGATGAGTAAAGGGTTTAAAAATTATAAACCAATGAAAATCCTGTCATCTGATGTGTTGATTTGATCTGAAACGATAAATTATCCAATTTGCCTTTATATATTTTTTCCTTTTTGTTTCCAACTACGCCAAGAATAACACCTGTAATAAATAATGGAACTCCAGCTACAGTTGCTAATGCGCCAAGACCTACAATACCTGAAGAATTTGTTGAAGTATAAACTTCACCAGTTTCTGATGTACTTGTCTTTTCTGCCTGATTCAATAAAATAATTCCAAGTACAGTTGTAGTTCCACCAATGGCTCCCATAGTAATTCCATTACGCTTCATTTTTGAGTAGCGCTCAATTTTTGACTCAAAAAGATCTTTTTGAATTTCTTGCGAGATTGCCACAGAACTAATAAAAATTGTGAATAATACTAATATAATCTTCTTCATGTTTTTGGAATTGTGAAATTAAAAGGCATATGTATTATAAATTCAAGTTTATTATAATACTATTTCAATCTTCGTCCAACTGATGCTGCATAAACCATTGCTACAACTCTGAACATTAAATGTCCAAACTTAGTGTATGGTAAATATATGATTATGAACCAAACACAAATCAGGTGGAAAAAGTATAAATGATAAGCTAATCCCCAGTTTAAAAATCGTGCTGCTTCTACTATTACTCCTGAAATAGTTAATAAGAAAAGTGAAATTAAAAATAACCAATCGGAATAAGTACTGTTTCCAAAATCTTTTTTATTTAATATTCGGTTTGCAATCATAATTCCAAGTCCTACAATTAACATCATAGCTGCAACATTTCCCAGAATTTTAAAAGGATTTAAGAATCCTAAAGGATAGTTGTGTGTTACAGCAGCATAAATAGCAAAAGCTGTAACAAAGAGTAACATTATAAATCCATAAAAAACTAATAAATGTGCAATTTTTCTGGTTTTTTGAGCAGAACAAGAACTGAAATTTGAATGAAGAATAATCTCTTTTCTAATTGAAAGTAGGTTTTTAATAAAACTTCCTGTTGGTTTTAGATCCGGATTTTGCTTTTTCATATCATTCCAGAAATTTCTTAATCCAACAATTCCTAATCCGATAGTTAAAAACCATAAAGAGCTAAATGAGCTATTTAACCATGCATGTGGGAAGAACTTTGAGTAATTAACAGGTCCTTCGGGAATTTGAAGTGTGCCTGCTGTATATAAAATAGCAGAAATAATTATTATCGGAATCAATAAGGCTACTGGCAACCATTTTGGGTTGTTTAGTATTTTACTTAAAAATTTAGGTTTAGCATAATGTTGATAAGAAATTTCACGAACAGCAGAAAAAACATCCGAAGGGTTTACTCCGCGTGGGCAGTAAGTTGTACAATCGCCACACTGATGGCATAACCAAATATCTGCATTCCCAATTAATTTATCTTTCATTCCCCAACCAGCCCAAATCATTTCTTTGCGTGGAAATGGTCTATCGTCTGGCGCAAGTGAACAAACAACAGAACAGGTTCCACATTGCATACATTCGTTTAACGAAGATTTGCTTACTTGCTTTAGCTGTTTCTTAAATTCTATATCTGGTTTTACTTCAATCATAATTAGGTAATTAATAATTAAGAATGAAAAATGATTTAATTATACATTATTAATTCTTCATTTTTAATTGAACATTACATGTCCTTAAAAGGGTTCGGTCCTATTAATTCAATTTCTTCCACATAATCATTTATTATTTGTGGGATTTTATCGTAATCAGTAATTTCTACAAATTCTGTTCTTATTCTTTCAGGTTCAAGCATCATTGTCTCTAATGTTTCCTGAATGTTTTCACCACGAGTTTCGGTTAATTCACTACCATGAATAAAGTGACATTGATAATCATCACCAGGTTTACAACCAATTTGTAATATACCATCGAAACCTTGAGAAAGAGCATCCGAAATCCATACTTTGTTTATTGATCCAATACAACGTACTGGAATTATTCTAACATACGGACTATATTTCAAACCTTTTTGACCAGCCATATCAATTGCAGGGTACGCATCATTCTCACATACAAAAGCCAGAATTCTTGGTTTTTCTTCAAATTCATCAGGAATTTCAACTGATTTAATTATGGCTGAAACACTATTGATTGAATAATCTGCAAAGCTGATAACGCGTTCGGGGCAAGAGCCCACACAAATTCCGCAACGTCGGCAACGGTTTGGATTTGGAAGTGGAGTTCCTTTTTCATTCTCATCATACGAACCAAACGGGCATTCTTCAGTACAGCGTTTGCAATCAGTACAACGATCAAGATATAATTCGGGATAAGACTTATCGCCCGATCGTGGATGAACAGCTTCTCCACGTTTTGTAGCTTCAATGGTTTGAATAGCTTTTAACATTGCTCCTGTTGCATCTTCTTTACTTGCCGCAATATCCATTGGAGCACGTAAACTTCCAGCAGCATAAATTCCTGTGCGTCTTGTTTCGTAAGGGAAACAGATAAAATGCGAATCAGAAAAATTATATTTTAATTCTGGTAATCCTTTTCCTAAACGATAATTTAAATTTAAATCTTCGGTTCCATTTGGAACCATTCCTGTTGCTAAAACAATCATATCAACAGAAAGAGAAATTTTTTCACCTAGTAATGTGTCTTTTACAATAGCTTTCAGGTTATTATTCTCTTCAGAAATCTCTTCAATTTCTCCTTTTGTAAAAAATATTTGATCGTCTTTTTGTACTTCTTTATAGAATTCTTCATATAAACCTAAAGTTCTGATGTCTTTATAAACAATAAAAACATTCGATTTTGGGCTTAATTCACGAATATATGTAGCTTGTTTTAAGCTGGTTCCACAACAAAATCCAGAACAATAGGGGAGATGATCTTTATCTCGTGATCCGGCACACTGAATAAATAATATATTTTTAGGTAAATCTTTATCAGGATTATTTTTTACAAATTCTTCAAATTCGACATTAGTCAGAACGTTTGGTTTTCCATAACCTAAATGTGGTAAATTGTTGGCATCATAAGGATTCCATCCAGTTGATGTTACAATTGAGCCAACGGTAATTTTTTCTTCAGTACCATTTTGTAGATAAACTTCAAATTGTCCGGGTTGTCCATCAATTTTATTTATAGTTGTTGATGTATGAATCTTTATATTCTCAAACTGTTCAAGTTCTTTTAATCTATCCTCAATTTCGGAATCGATTAATTTACTGTAAGGTGCTGAATAAGGAATTTGTTTATGCAATTTATTTAACCAACCACCAAGTTTTTCTTCTTTTTCAATAATATGAACTGTATATCCTGCTTTTGCACCTTCTATGGCTGATGTTATTCCAGTAATTCCGCCACCCACGACTAAAATATCAGAACTAATGTTTTCTGCAATAAATGGTTGAGGAACTTCAATATTGTTCAGTTTTGTTATGGACATTCGAAGGTAATCTTCAGCTGCCATTTGGGTATTCTCATCATTTGGTTCAAAACACCAAGCAACCTGTTCGCGCAGATTTGTTCTCTCAAGAAGAATGTTTTCAGGAAAATCGAAAACTTCAGTTTTTGCTCTTGGTGAGCAAGCAGCTATAACTATTCTATCCAGATTCTCTTTTGCAATATCATCATTAATCAAATTAAATCCTTCAACAGAACAAAGCGAAGAATGATTTTTACAAATAGTAACATTTTGTTCTGAAGAAACTACATTATTGAGCTTTTCAATATCTAAAGCTTTCCCTATTTCACATCCTGAACATATATAAACTCCAATTTTCTTATTCATTTTTTGATAATTGATATTTGAAAATTGATCATTGTTAATTGATCTGTATTGCTTTTAATGCAGCCGCTGTTGCATCTTTTACCGATGTAGAAACATCCATAGGTTTTCTGCTACAAGCTACCGGAATAATTCCTTCAGGTTGTAAATCAGTAAAAAAATGATCTTTATCTGTGTTTAGATTTATATTAAGACCTGACGGCACAATACCCGTAGCCAAAACAGCCATTTCAGCTTCATATTTTATTTTCTTACCTGATAAAATATCTTCGGCTTCCAGAATTAAGTTATTATTTTCAGTTTCGGTAATCTTCCCAACTTTTCCTTTAACTAATTCAATATTTTTATTTGCTTTGGCTTTGTTCAGAAAATCTTCGTTTCTTCCTGCAACCCGCATATCAATATAAAAAATCTTGATTTCAGCCTTTGGATATAATTCCTGAATGTTTATTGCATGTTTTAATGAAGCAGTACAACAAACAGCCGAGCAATATGGCAAATGATTTTCGTCGCGTGAGCCAGCACATTGGACAAAAGCAATTTTTTTAGGTTCTGTATTATCCGATGGTCGAAGTAATTTATCTCCACCAACACCATTTGATGCGATATATCTTTCAAATTCGACATTGGTGATAACATTATTGGCAGCATAATTCAGATTGTCAATCTTCGATGCATCGTAGTTTTTCCAACCTGTCGCAACCACTACAGAGCTAACTTCTAATTCAGTAATTTCTTCTTTTGCCGATAAATCTATTGCATTGTATTCACAAGCTTCTACACATTTATTACAAGATTCCTTTTTGCAAAACTCATCATCAATAAAGAATTTGTAAGGAAATGCCATTTCGTGTGGAAGATAAGCTGCTTTAGTTTTTGTAAATCCGTAATTAAAATCGTTTGGCCTTTCTACAGGACAAACTTCAGCACACTTACCACAGGCTGTGCAATTGTTCTTTATGAACTGTGGTGTAGTTTTTAATTTGACTTTAAAATCACCTTTTTCTCCTGAAACTTCTATTACTTCAGTCGAAGTATAATATTTGATTCTTGAATTTTGCTTAATTCTTTTGAAGTTGATTTCTAATCCACAAGTTGGCGGACAAAGTTTTGGAAAGTAGTTATTAAATTTAATCACATTACCTCCCAAATAAGGTATCTTTTCAATCAGAATAACTTCTTTTCCGACTTCGGCAATTTCAACAGCGGTTGTTACACCACTCATTCCGCCACCGATAATTAGAACTGGTTTTTGTATTTTATCCATTTTTTAAAATAGTTCCGAGTTCAGAGTTCTCAGTACCAGGTTAAATGTTGAACTAAGAACTTGGTACTAAGAACTAAAAACTATTTTTATGTTAGTTCTTTAATATCGCGTTTAATCATTTCCCATTCTCCAGTTTCAGGATCCCATTTACAGTTTGCAAATGCTTTCCAGTCTTCTTTCATTTTAGGATGATCTGTACGGAAATAATATCCAGGCCAGCGTGTTTCTTCTCGGAACAGCATTGTTCTAATATGCGATTCAGCTTGCCACATACGATGAACATTTTCCCATACACGCATTAATTCATTTAAATCTTTTGCTGCTAATTTCTCAGCATCTTCTTTCATGAATTCCAAAAACTCAAGACCTTTTTCCAGCAATGCTTTTGATGTTTTAAATCCAACACTTGCTCCACCAGCATATTCGTCCATAATTTTTTGTAAACGGAACATAAACATTTTAGGCTTAATGAAATTAGGATTTACATCCTCGTCGTTGGCATAATCTTTATGTTCTTCAAAAGTAGCAAGAGGTTTAAGAATCTGTTCTTTTAATTCATTGATTTTTTCTTCATCAAAGCTTGCTACATCTTCATTATCAACAATAAATGCTAATGCTGCTTTTGCAGCTATTCTTCCTTCAGTAAATGAACCTGATGAGAATTTGTGAGATGATGCTCCGGAGGCATCACCAGCAGCAAATAAACCTTTTTTGGTAGTCATATTATCGTAACCCCAATGATAATCATCAGAAGGAGATAAATCTTTTGGACCACTAACCCAAGCTCCAGATGCACCAGAGTGTGAGCTAATAAAATAAGGCTCACAAGCAGAAATTTCTGAAGGACTTTCTTCAGGTGAAATATTATGTGAAGCCCAGTTTAAGGCTTGACTAACAGTCATATCTAAGAAATCTTCCCATGCTTCCGATTCAAGCTCTTTCATTTTGCGTTTTGCTTCTTTTTCATCGGTAATATCAGCCATTAATTTTTTAATAGCTTCATCAGTTCTCATATAAATTGGTCCGTTTCCTGCTTCCAATTCCTGAAGCATTAAATAGTTTCTAAGGTTTGTAGGAGTTGGTTGTGCTGTTCCATAAGGAGCCCAGTTTTCAAGTTCTGCTTTTCGGGTTTCCATATAATCTTCACCCTTTGCATTAGTAGCTTTGGATTTGAATAATAAGAACCAAGCACCAACAGGACCATAAGAATCTTTAAAACGAACAGGAACAAAACGGACTTCCTGACACGTCATTTCAGCACCAGCTTTTAATGTAAAATAAGTACTTGCACCTGAATTAAAAGGTGGATACCATGAACGACCTAATCCTTCGCCAACAGAACGTGGGCGGAAAATATGAACAGCTCCACCCATTACATCAAGAACTGCATTTGCTTTAAAAATATAGAATTTATTCTCACGAACACTAAAACCAGCAGCACCAACACAACGATCACCATCCATTATAGGTTCTGTAATGAAAATACGTTCGTAATATTCACCATTCTCACCAAGTTCCTTTAGTGCATTTTTTGCTGCCTCCGACACAATATTTTTGTACGATTCGCCATGAATCATAATTTGCCAACGACCTTCGTTTATATAATTTCCTTCTTCATCTTTCCAAATAGGTAAACCCCATTTTTCGAAAAGGTGAACTGAGGAATCTACGTGACGTGCAATATTAGCAACCAAATCGTCGCGGGTAATTCCCATCAAGTCATTTTTCACATAGTTGATATAATCTTCAACGGTATTTTTACCATTTTTTAGTCCTAAGTAAAGGTTGATTGCAGATAATCCCATTGCAACAGCACCACTGCGTTCCATTGACGCTTTATCAACAACTGTTACTTTCTTATTATGTTTTTTTGCCCAGTGAGATGCTTCAAAAGCAGCACCACAAGCTGCCATACCACCACCAAGGATTAGTAAATCGGTTTCAATTATTACTGTTTCAAAATTCTCAGTTATCATGATTTAATAAGTTTCGAGTTAAAAGTTTAATGTTAAAAGTAAAGTGTTTTGTATCTTAGTTTTGATACTTAATACTCGATACTTTATTTATTTCTTGTATAAATCTGTTCCTATAGATTCTGGTTCAGTTCTTAAAAGAGGACTTTTTAAATCGTCTGTTCCGGTTTCCATTCCAGCATCTGGCTCGATAGTTCCTTCTGGAGTTGTTCTGATCGGGAATTTGAACCGCTTTATTTTTTTATTACGGAACTTAACCGACCACATAATAGAATCAGTACTTCGAAGTGGTTGTACAACTGCGCCTAAAGGCATAAAATCTGCATATCCACGAACTTCAATTGCCTGTGTAGGACATATTTTTACACAACTATAGCATTCCCAGCACATATCTACAGCTTGGTTATATGCTTTATTGCTTTCTTTATCTAAAACCATTAAATCGTTCGGACATATATATTGGCAAGCAGTTTTGTCTTGAGCCTTACATCCATCACACTTTTCGCTAATTACAAAGCTTGGCATAATTTAGGTTGTTTTTGAGGTTAATCCACAAACATAATAAAATTATTCAACTATAATAAGGCTTTCAAGTATGTTGTAGTCAAGAATAATTAATGTTGATATTAAAATGTTGTGAATCTGTTAATTATTTAGCCTATTGATCTAGTAGTGTTAATAATTAGCTCTTATTTAAAATCAATATAAAATAATTTAGTACTATCTTTTTATAAAAATGACTTCTTTTATTGAAGTGCCTTTTTTTACATCAGTTTGTAACTAATAATTAAGTTTAATCGTCTCAATTAAAGATTTGTAGTCGTAATTCAGTTCAATTCAAAAAAATGACAGTTGATTACAATTAATTTTAGTTATAAGAACATTATTATTAAAATTGCAATAAAATATAAATAATTAAATTATTAAATTATGAGAGATTTACTAAAAAGTATTTTGTTTATATTATTAATAACAAGTACTTCAGCTAAGGCGCAAAATTATTTCCAACAAGAAGTTAATTATAAAATCAACGTTAAGTTGGATGATGAAAAACATACTCTAATTGCAGATGAAACAATTGAATATACAAATAACTCTTCAGATGAGCTGAAGTATATACTTTTTCATATTTGGCCCAATGCATATCGAAATAATAATACAGCTCTAGGAAAACAAAAATTTGATTTCAACGGCAAGTATCATCTATTTACAAATGATGAACAGCAAGGTTATATTGATTCTTTAGATTTCAAAATAAATGGAACAAATGTTAATTGGGAAATTGACTCGGAGCATATCGATATTTGTAAAATATTTTTAAACGAACCCCTAAAACCAGGTGAGAAAGTAACAATTACAACTCCTTTTTATGTAAAAATACCAAAGGGAAATTCTTCAAGATTAGGTCATATGGATCAGGCTTATTGTTTAACTCAATGGTATCCGAAACCTGCAGTTTATGATAAATTTGGCTGGCATGCCTTTCCATATTTAGATATGGGTGAATTTTATTATGAATTTGGTTCTTTTGATGTATCAATAACTCTTCCTGAAAATTATGTAGTTGCTGCAACAGGGAATTTACAAACAGAAAGTGAAATAGAATGGATTAACCAGAAAGTTAAAGAAACAGAGTTGATTAAAGATTTTGATAAAGAGGATAATGAGATTCCGGCTTCTTCGAAAAAATATAAAACTGTTCAATTTACGGAAGAAAATATTCATGATTTTGCCTGGTTTACAGATAAGAGATATCATATTTTACAAAAAGAAGTTGAACTACCTAATTCAAAAAGAAAAGTAAAATCGTGGGTTTACTTTAGAAATGATCAGGCCGATGTTTGGTTAAAAGCTACAGAATATATAAATGATGCTTTATATTATTATTCACTATGGTATGGTGATTATCCATACAATAATTGTTCGGCAATTTCAATTCCCCGAGGTGCAAGGGGTGGAGGAATGGAATATCCTACAATTACAGCTATTGGATATAATAAAAGAGATTTTCCTTTAGAAATGGTTATCATGCATGAGGTTGGACATAATTGGTTTTATGGTATACTTGGATTTAATGAACGAAGATATCCCTGGATGGATGAAGGAATTAATACATTTAGTGATATGCGTTATATGGAAACTAAATATGAAGGAAAAGATGAATTGTATAAAATGATGATGGATGAAAAGCCTGCTAAGTTATTAGGATTGAAAGGTTATCAATATAAAACGATGCATGAAGTGATGTATCTCTTAAATGCTCGTATAAATGAAGATCAAGCTGCTAATTTACATTCTGCTGAATATATTCAGTCAAATTATGGTGGAATTGTATATAGTAAAGCAGGTCTTGCAGTTGAGTATCTGAAAAGTTATTTAGGTGAAGATAAATTTAATGAAATAATGCAAGCATTTTTTGAAGAATGGAAGTTTAAACATCCTTACCCGGAAGATTTACAACAACATTTTGAAAATTTTACAGACAAAGATTTGAGTTGGTTTTTCGATGATTTAATTACAACTACTAAAAAAGTTGATTATAAAATTAAAAGAATCGAGGAAAATAAAGTTTTGGTAAAAAATAAAGGAGACATCAATAGTCCGGTTCAGATTACTGGAATTCAAAATAACTCAGAAATATTTACTCAATGGAACGATGGATTTGCGGGAGAAAAATGGTTGGAGATTCCAAATAAAGAGGTTGATTTGGTAGCATTAGATCCTAATCATAAAACACTTGAGCTATATCGATCAAATAATTATTATAAAACTAAAGGTTTATTTAATAAAGTTGAACCTTTAAATATTAGATTCCTTGGTATTTTAGAGAAATCAGGAAAATCATCTTTGAATGTAATACCAGCTATGGGTTGGAACTTTTACAATGGATTTATGGCTGGTATTGTTTTGCATAATGGTATATTCCCTCCAAATAAATTCAGTTACCAACTTATGCCTTTATATGGTTTTCATAATAACGATTTTGCTGGAAGTGGAAAAGTTGCATATCAATTATTTTTTGATCATTCAATCATTGATAATGTGAATTTTGCATTATCAGGAACTCAATTTGCATATAGTAAATATAACGGGGATAATTATCAAAGATATAAATCGGAAATAAAATTTCAGTTTAGAAGAGATAATGATTTAAGTAAAACATATAAATATTTCACTTTAAATAATTATTATGTTTCTGATTTGGTTGATATTCAAAGTTTATCAAATCCTAACTTGAAATGGTTTCAGGAAATAGAATATTCTCAGATGAATACAAGAAAAATTAATCCATATCATTTTAATATTGGATTAGAGATTTCTGACAACTTTGTTAAAAGCTCATTTGATGCTAATTACAAAATAACATACTATAAAAAGCGTGGTCTCGATATCCGATTATTCGGTGGCGCATTTTTAAGTAAATCTGATAATTTATCAAATGTTTATAATTTTCAGTTAAGTGGTAGGTCGGGGAATACAGATTATTTATACAATGATTTATATTTAGGAAGAGTTGAAGATGTAAATGATCCGGGAAAATCAATTCCTTTAGCACAGCAATTTACCAAAAATGAAGGTGGATTTACAACTTATTCAGCTTTAGGTCAGTCAGACGAATGGATGTTAGCCTTAAATTTAACTTCTTCTTTCCCTTTTGATTTTATGAAAAAAGTAAAACCTTATGCAAATTTTGCGGTTTTTGGAAATACCATTGACATTGCAGGATTTGACAATTCGGAAGCTTTTGCATATGAAGCAGGAGTAAAGATTGAAATTATAAGTGATATTTTTGATGTTTATTTACCTATTATCGCATCTAAAGATCTAACCGATTACAACAATTCAATTACTGATAATTATCTTGAAAAAATAAGGTTTACTTTAAATATTAATAAACTGAATGTTTTTAATTTAACACGAAATTTAAATAAAACTCTATAGAAAAATGTTTTAGTTAGAGAGCACGGATTTTAGGATCCGTGTTTTTTTTTATTTTTATTTTTTGATTCAGCAAGTAAAAATAGAAGTTAAAAATATGTACGCTCACGGAAGAACTACAGATCGATTATTAATTAGAAAATTAGAAGAATCAGACATTAATTTTTGGAAAGATTTTTTTATTGACAACCCATCGCTTCCATATCTCGGAATTAATGAAACATTACCTCCTGAACAAAATGCCCGTGAATGGATTGAACTGCAGTTTAAACGTTACGCAGAAAAGCAGTATGGTCATCACGCCTTAGTAAATAAAGATAGTGGAGAATTCTTAGGAATGTGTGGTTTGCTAACTCAAAAAATTGAAGATAGAGAAGAAATTGAAATTGGATATTCTCTTTTGCCTAATTCTTGGGGTAAGGGTTATGCTTCAGAAGCATCTCAGTTTTTTCGTGATTTTGGATTTGAACATGAAAATCTGGATCACATTATTTCGGTTATTGATATTAGAAATACAGCATCTCAAAAAGTAGCAGTTCGAAATGGAATGATACTAGATCGACAAATTAAATACGGGGATTTGGATGTGTATATATATCAAATTACAAAGGATGAATGGAAAAAGCTAAAGGTGTAAAACCTTTAGCTTAAATTTATTAAATAATAGACTTATAATGTTTCTTGTTCAGAAGCCTTTTGCTCAAAGGCTTGCTTAAATAAACTTGGTAGTTTTTTCTTATAAGCAATTACGAATATTCCAGTTGAATATAGAGCTATATTAAAGATGCTTACTGAGAATATTCCAACTGAAAAGATTCCGATTGAAAAAATGCCTGCTGAAAATTTACCTACTGCGAATACTCCTAAGGCATAATCGCCTGCTGCAAAATAGTTGCAAACATAATCTCCAGCACTAAACATAGGTGCAAAAGTGTAATTCAAAATAAATCCTGCTATAATTAAAACTGCTGCTACTAATAAATACCAATATTTTTTCATCTTTTTTAAATTTATATGTTAATAGTAAGTGAATTAAAAATTAAGATACTCGGGTGTTAATACTATTGATTTGCTGTTTGTTATAACCATTGTTCTTTCCTCTAATGAAGGAGGACCAAACTTACCTTTGGCATTATTTGAAAATCCATATCCTTCTTGTGGAACTCTAAATTTAGAATCAAGTTCTTTATTATTATTTTCATCGTGGAAATAACTTATGGTGTATTTTCCTGATGTAATATTTTTTATCAATATATTACATTGCTTATTAACTATAGTCTCAGATGCACTGGCAATTTTATTTCCTGATAAGTCTTCAAGAGTAAGCATGATTTTTCCATTGTTATTTTTTAAACCATTTAATGTAATCTTTATCGTGTTTTTGGAATTGTCTCCAGTGAGATCTATTATATTGTTTATTTTTTGAATAAGTGTATCGGGGAAATTAATTATGGCTTCAAGATGACCTCCTTCATATTTCCACAATTCTTTTGGATCTTGAGCCTTATTGAAAACTGCCTCTCCTTGAGTGAATGGTACTACTTTATCTTCTTTGCTATGTATAAATAGTTTAGGTAAATTCTCAATTTCCTTAATGTCATTAATAGCTGAATAAGGTGAAGTAACATATTGTGCAATTATAGGTTTCTGCTCCTCTGATGCCGATAATAATGCCATATCGGTAAATGAACGAATTGTTCCATCCAATATTAATCCTGATATTTTAGATTGATTGTCTTTAGCAATTTTTGTTGCTATTTGAGTTCCCATTGAAGCTCCATAAACAATTATAGGTAAATTTTCAAATTCATCTTTTTCCATGATTTCATTAAATATAATTTGAGCATCACTCGCAATATTTAAATGAGTTGGAGTACCTGTAGATTTTCCATATCCTCTGAAATCAATCATGAAAACTTGGTATCCAGCATTAACAAGAGGTTCCGTCATGAACATATAATTTGATACATTTCCACCTGAGCCATGATAAAATATTATGCTAGATAGAGGTATTGATTCAGGCTTCATTAGTATTGCATTTAGAGTATCGGAATCAATATTGAAATAGAATTCTTCGTACTGTACATTTCCAATTTTATTCCATTCTTTTGATGGAAAATAAAAACGATCATCAAATTGTGCGTATGAAATAATGATTGCAAAAAAACTAATTGCTGCTGTTAAAAACACTTTTTTCATCGATATAAAATTTAAATTAAAGATTTGTTTGTCGATGCAAGTGTAAAATGAAATTTCTAGCTAACAATGAAATAGGGATGTATGTCAAAGTTTTGTGACAGATGATTATTGTTTGTGATGAAATACTAAGTTTAGGGATTGGTTACAAAATAAAAATTCATATAACTTAATTGATAATTTCACGAATTGAGTTAACAAAACCACGTGAAACAGGAATTTCTGAATCGCAATTTTCTAGACTTAATCTTAATCCTTGTGAGTTTCCTTTCGCTTTTAAAATCTTATTGGTATTTACTATAAAGGCTCTATGACATTGTTTAATTTCACGACAATCCTTGAAAAATTCCAGCGAGCGTTTTAATGTGCTTCGGAATGTTTTACGAATTATTTTTTCATTTTCAAATAAATATAACTCAATATAATTTCCAGACGATTCGATTAATAAGAAATTTGCAATATCAAACTCAGTTGAATCCTTTTCATTATCAGCAAAAAATCTAATAACATTACTTTGGTGGATTTCACTTTTGTCTTTTATATTCTTGTTTAAATTCTCTGCCGAATTAATATGCTTTCTTAATAAATACTTTTGTTTTAAAAGGATTTCAACTGTTATTGGCATTATTCCAACAACAAAAGTTATAATCTGAAAGTTAACAATAAAAGAAAGGCTTAATTCAAATGAATAAAAAATTATTGAAGTATAAATGGCATTTCCTAAACCTATTGTAAAAATTACCCAAAATGTCCAAACGAATTCTTTCCAGATTTTCCAGTTTCGTTCATCGAAGAATTTCGAAAAGATATCTTCTACAAAAATTAAATTGATTACTAATGTGCAAAATATAACTAAACCATATCCAGCCAAGATTAAATACTTGCTATTACCTTCAACCAAGTTAATACCGAAAGGCTGGAATATGATTAGAAATAAAGTAACAAATAAACTTATGGAAATAATTAATTTCCATTTTTTTTCTTGTTTTGGAAAGGGTTGATTTAAGTATTTTATTAAGTCCATCGATGAATATAGTTTTCAGATGTGAAGATAATAAAATGTTGGTCTTACTCAAATAAAAGAGTCATGTTCAACTAAATGAAACATGACTCTTTTTAAAGATCAAATTACTTTATTTTCTTTTATTCGTATCGTAAAGAATTTACTGGATTGTCTTTAGCAGATTTAAAGGATTGGTATCTTTGAAAAAGTGCCTATAAATCAGTTATTTGGAGAAGATGAACGCACAGACGAAACTACTTATAATTGTAATCAGTTGACATTGTTTGATTTATAACCGGACACTAATGATATATTTATTGAACTAACTCTGTATTATTGATATCCATATTTTGTTCAGTTTCATCTTTTGTTTCTGTTTCGGGTAGTGTATCTAATTCTTTATTGAAACCAAGATTTTTACCTGCTATGATTAAAATAACTGCTGCTGCAATAACAAATACTCCTGCATATATTAATGAAGCAACTGTGTCGGAAATTTCAACTGAATCAGGTGTTAATAAACCGCCAATACTTGCTGAGTCGTTGTAAAGACCATGTATTGCAACTGCTATTAAAACACTTCCACCTGCTTTGTTGTAAAAATAAGTAATGATAATACTATAAAGAATAGCCACAAAAGTGAAGAAGATGTAAAATACTACGAAATTGGTAAGATCACTTAAAACATCAGTTTTAACCGGGATATGCCATAGAGCCCAAATTACTCCAACAATAATCGTTGCTTTTAAAGGACTGTATTTTCTTTGTAATCTGGGTAATGCAAATCCTCTCCATCCTAATTCTTCCATTAAACCACCACCATCGAAAAGTAAACTGGTAATTGATTCAATTGAAAAAGAAACTGAAGATTCAAGGGAAAAACCAAAGCCCAAAATTGAGACTGAAGAAGTAACAGAAGAAGAAAACGAATATATTTTCTTAAAGCAGGATAATTCAGTATTTAAGCTTAGATATTCTGATATATTGTACGTTGAAGCTTTTGGAAATTATCTAAAGGTATTTACCAATGATCAAAGAATTGTAGCTCGAAAAACAATGACAGAGTTTGAGCAATCTTTACCGTATGAAAACTTGGTAAGAATTCATAAATCTTATTTTGTGAATATTCTGAAAATAGATAAAATTGAGCTGAATCAGATTCATATTGGTGAAAAGCAAATTTCAATAGGAACGATATATAAAAGCGAGTTAATGAAGAAATTGAATTTGTAATTTAATTAATTCTATTTTTTACATCATATACGAAACCTCGTGAAACAGGAACTTCTGAATTACAGTTCTGCAGACTTAATCTTAAACCCTGAGAATTGCCTTTTGCATTGATGATTTTATTTGCATTAACAATAAAAGCTCTGTGACATTGAACTATTTCAGGAGAATCAGCAAAAAAATCTAAAGTCCTTTTTAAAGTACTACGAAATGTTTTCCGAATGATTTTATTACTGTCAGAAATGTATAACTCAACGTAGTTTCCTGATGATTCAATATATAGGAAATTGTTTAGATCAAACTCAATAAAATCTTTTTCGTTATCAGCATAAAAGCGAATAACAATATTTTGAGTTATTTCAGGTTTTTCAATAACTAAACTTTTATTTAATTCACTTGCAGAGTTTAAATTTC
>DAOUTQ010000075.1 GCA_030668615.1 Bacteroidales bacterium
GCATAAAAGATGGAGATATACTTTCTTTAGTTGAAAAAATTGACAGCAAAAATTTCCGTTTCGAGCTGCGTGGAATTCCTGAACTAAATGTAATGCAAGTTTATGGTGCCGATATAACTGAAATTGCTGCTACTCAGTTTGAAAACGAAAAACTTTCAACCGCGGTATCACAAACTTCCAATTCTGTAATGATAACCGATACTAAAGGAAATATTGAATTTGTAAATGCTGCATTTGAATTAAAATCAGGTTATACTCGAGAAGATATTTTAGGTAAAAATCCACGCGTATTAAAAACTAATTATCTATCAAAAGAAACTTACACACAAATGTGGGAAACTATTTCTTCTGGTAATGTTTGGAAAGGCGAATTTCATAACAGACGAAAAGATGGTTCAAGCTATTGGGAAGAAGCCACCATAAGTCCAATTCGAGATAGAAATGGAAATATTCAAAATTATATTGCAGTTAAAGAAGACATTACTGAACGTAAAAAGATTGCAGAGAAATTACATTCAATGGCATTGTTTGCAGAGCTTAATCCAGAGCCGGTAATACGTTTTGCTGACAATGGGCTAATTCTCCAATCAAATAAGGCAGCTAATGATATTTTTAAAGAAGAAACTTTAATTGGTTTTGAAGTACAGAATTCGATAAAAGAAACCTCTAATATTGATTTTATCGAATTTATTAAAAAGAATAAAATTGAAACTATAGATACTCAGTTTGGCAACAATTATTATCGTTTTATTTTAAAAGGCATTGAAGAAATAAATGTTTGTCAGATGTATGGATCTGATATTACAGACCGTATCGAAGCACAAAAAGAAGCCGAATCAATGGCATTATTCGCACAACTTAATCCGGAACCAGTTTTTCGGTTTAACGAAAAAGGTTTAATTCTACAATCAAACCCTGCAGCCGACAAAGCTTTTTTATCAGAATCTATTATTAATAAGCAAATTAAAGACTTAATTCCTGAAATATCAGAAATCAATTTTGTTGAGTTTATAGAACAAAACGAATTACTTACCATTACTGCTGAAATTGGTGACAGAATTATGCGATTTATTCTAAGAGGTTTAAATCATTTAAATATTTGTCAAATTTATGGATCCGATATTACCGAACGAGTTAAAGCTCAACGTAAAATTGAAGAACAAAAGAAATCAATCACAGATAGTATTCAATATGCTAAAAGGATACAAAACGCTGTTTTACCTTCTCAAGAAATAATGGATAACTGCTTTACAGATCATTTCATATATTTTAAACCTCGGGATATTGTTAGTGGAGATTTTTATTGGATGACTAAAAAAGATAATAAGTTGATTTTAGTAGCAGCTGACAGTACCGGACATGGTGTTCCCGGAGCATTTATGAGTATGTTGGGAATATCATTCCTTAATGAGATTGTTAATAAACAAAGTTTCGAAAAAGCCAGTACAATTCTCGACGAACTGAGAAATTTAGTTAAATCAACATTAGCACAATCAGGAAAAGCTACAAATGATGGGATGGATATTGCTTTAGCAATTGTAGATAACGAAAACATGAAGATAAATTATGCGGGAGCATATAACTCTTTATATTTAATTAGAAATAAAGAATTACTAATTACAAAAGCCGACCGAATGCCTATTGGAAACTATGTTATAGACGATAAACCTTTTACAAATCACGAAATTGACGTTCAAAAAGGAGACTCAATATATATATTTTCAGATGGATATGCAGATCAATTTGGAGAAAAAACAGATACAAAGTTTTCAACCAAAGCTTTAAAAAACTTACTATTAGAAATTAATGAATTCTCAGCTCAAAAACAATCCGAAATTCTTGAACAAAGATTTCAGGAGTGGAAAGGAAATCAGAAACAAATTGATGATATTTTAATTATTGGAGCGAAAATTTAGCCCTTAGCTTTTGCTGTTAGCCTTTGGCTAATTTCTAATAACTAAGGACTAATAGCTAATTATGATTTTAAATCTTCGGAATCCATCTTTTTACTCTTTTCATATATTGAGCATAATCATCACCAAACTGATTTAACAATAACTTTTCTTCGTGTCGGGCAATGAAGTTATAAAATATAAATATTGGGATAAAAATTAAAAGTAAGGGTAAAGAAAACATTAGAACAGTTATTCCTAAATAAAATAACAACGCCCCCAAATACATTGGATGCCTCACTTTGTCATATATTTTATCATGAACTACTTCTGGTTTCTCTCGTTTTGTTCCAAAAATAACTCGCATACTTTTCATGGCAAGAACAAAACCCAATATTAGAATAACTGCGCCTATAATTATTCTTAACACTAAAGGGAAATTAAAATATTGTGATTCTGAGATTTTTAAAAAGAAGGTATCAACTACCCAAACTCCTAAAAATAAAATTAGGAAAATTAACTGACCTAAATCTCCAAATGGATGTTCTCCTATTAAATCAGGTCTTTCTTCATGCTTTTTTACTTTAAGTTCGATTTTCATAATCTACATATTTTTAAATTTTCAATCTGAACAAAGCAAAGTTTCAATAGATTCTTCACTTCGTTCAGAATGACTTTTGTTATTTTTGTTCTTGCTCTTTACGGCGTTCCACATAATCATTGTAAGCTGTTTCGCCTTCGTCCCACCAATAATTGTCGAAATGTTTCCAATCTTTAAATTTTCGATCTTTTCTATCTTTTTCACACCAATGATCAAAAAACTTTTTCTTATGAAAATCATTTTTACGATGATTATCATGTCCGTGTTTAAATCCACCGAAAATTAATCGCGCTAGTAGAACTATTCCTGCTGCTTTCCAAAAAGTGATTGTTGCTAAACCGAATAATTCGGGCATTAACCAATTCCAAAGTAGCATTACAAAATATCCAAATACGAATGCAAATCCTGCTGCTGCCATTGCTCCAAGTATTATAAATCCGAAGAATCTTAATCCTCGTAATACCGGATGCGTTCTGTGTTTATATACTCTTTCCATAATATCTGTTTTTTTATGTTATTTTATTAAAATTTCTCTTTTTCTTTATAGAAATCATCAGGCCTGATTACTTGTTTTAATTTTTTAACTCCTCTATGTTTCCACGATAAAAGAGTGCCTATAGGTATTTCGAGTTCATCCGATAATTCTTCAAATGTATATCCATCAATTTCTGTAGCTACAAATACCATTTGTTGATTCGGACTAAGTTTATCTAATGCTTTGTGAATAGAATCATAAAATATATCATCATCAATTTCATTAAACTTAGTTTCTTCTTCATTGGGAACATTTTCAGAATAATGCTCTTCTCCATCGTCATCTATAAATTTATTGAAAGTTATTTCCTTTTTGGTTTTTCTTTGAAGGTCTGCAATCTTGTTTCGAATTGAACGATAAACATATCCTGCTATGTTTTCAAATTGTCCATCAATATCCAATTTTGAAAAAAGATTTACGGCCACATCCTGTACAATATCTTCAGCACTTACATTATAATATTTCTCATTAAAATATCGACGAACGTAAGACACAAGGCTCCGGTATTCTGATGAAATAAATAATTTCAAACCCTTATGTTCTTTTTTCACTTGCATATTATACCTGACGTAATAATTTTGAATTATTGCACTTCAGCTAAAAAATCTTTTCAAACTGTAACTATAAATAAACTTAGTCGTCTTATTTTCAATGCAGCTATTTTAATAAAGTTGCGTCAATATTTAAACATTAAATTATAAATATAAACAATGTTATGAAATCAAATATTATAAAGCACAGTATAAGAGCTTTAAGCAGACAAAAAGTTTATGTACTAATAAATATTATAGGATTATCTATTGGAATTGCATGTAGCCTGTTAATTTCTCTTTTTGTTCTTAACGAATTAAGCTATGATCAGTTTAACACAAAAAAGGATCGCATCTATAGAGTTGTTTTGCATGGGAAATTAGGTGGTCAGGAAGCGCATGTTTCATCAACAGCTTCAGTTATTGCACCTACTATGATGCAAGAGTTTCCCGAAATGGAAGATTTCTGCAGAATGAATTTTTGGGGAGAAACAGTTATTAAATATGAAGAACAAACTTTTACACAAAGCGCTTTTGCTCAGGCAGATTCGGCTTTCTTTAAAATATTTTCAATTCCTTTAATTAAAGGAAACGAAAACACTGTTTTGAATGCACCTTACAAAGTAGTTATATCTGAAACAACTGCGAAAAAAATGTTTGGGAATGAAGATCCCATTGATAAAATGATAAAAGTTGGAACAGATTCTTCTTTGTATAAGATATCAGGCGTGATGCAAGATGTGCCAGAACTTTCTCATTTTCATGCAAACATGCTTGGTTCATTTGTAACAAACCCAAGAGCTAATGAAGGTCATTGGTTGAACAATAGTTTTTCAACTTATGTAATGTTAAAAGAAGGAGCTTCTCCGGAATCTGTTAATGAAAAGTTCCATCCAATGTTAGTTAAATACGTTGGACCCATGTTACAACAAATTTTTGGAATTTCTTTCGATGAATTTTTAGATAAAGGAAATAAATATTCATTGGCTTTGCAATCATTAACAGACATACATTTAGATCCAAGTATTGAGCATGAAGTAAAACCTGCCAGCGATCCTAAATTTATTTATATTTTCGGAAGCATAGCTCTGCTTATTATTTTAATTGCAGCTATTAACTTTATGAATTTATCTACGGCACAGGCTTCAAAAAGGGCAAAAGAAGTAGGTATCAAAAAAGTTAGTGGTTCTTCAAGAGGAATGCTTATCCGGCAGTTTTTAACTGAATCACTATTTTTATCTTTCATTTCATTAGTAATTGCAATTTTAATTATTGAGATATCTCTACCATACTTTAATAATATACTAAACTCAAATCTGGAGTTAAATTATATCGGAAATTGGTATACTATTCCTGGACTTGTTATAATTTCATTATTCGTTGGTTTACTTGCAGGTAGTTATCCAGCATTTTTCCTTTCATCTTTTAAACCTGTGGCTGTACTTAAAGGAAGCTTAAAAGATAGCATGAAAAACGGTAGACTTAGAAGTGTTTTAGTTGTTCTTCAGTTTAGTATCTCGATTATATTAATTGTTGGTACATTAATCATATTTAAGCAAATTAATTATATGATTAATAAGGATATGGGCTTTAATAAAGAACACCTACTAGTTGTAAGAAGAGCTTCCGTTTTAGGATCTAAGGTTAAAACTTTTAAGGATGAAATATTAAAACTTCCAGGAGTGCTATATGCAAGTGCTTCAACAGCTGCTCCTGCTCATAATAATAATGGAAATGGTTATATAATGGAAGGTCGCGATCAGGAAACGTTTTTAATAGAAACAAATTGGGTTGATTATGATTATTTTGACACTTATGGTATAAGCCTTGCTTCTGGAAGATTATTTGATAGAGAATTTTCAACAGACGAGGAAGCTTGTATTGTTAATAATAGTTCTGTTCAAAATTTTGGACTTGAGAAACCTTTTGAAACAAGATTTATGATACCAGATGATGATCCTGAAGCTGAAAAACGCTATATGTCCATTATTGGTGTTGTTAATGATTTTCACTTTAGATCGTTACACAACAAAATAGAACCTTATATTTTTCGATTTAAAAATGACGATATTTTATGGGGATATTTCAGTATAAGAATAGCAGAAGATGCTCCGGATAATACCTTGAATGAAATAGAAAATATATGGAAGGATTTTACCTCAAATGAGCCAATGCAATATTTCTTTTTAGATGAAAATTTAAAAACTCTTTATAAAGAAGAGCAACAAAATGCTACATTATCTATTGTATTTACAATTTTGGGAATTGTAATAGCAGCCTTGGGTTTATTTGGGTTAACATCATTTACTGTTGAGCAAAGAACCAAAGAGATAGGTATACGAAAAGCAATGGGCGCAACTGTTGGAAATATTTTTTATATTATCTCAAAAGAAATAATAATTTTAGTTTCTATTTCAACTTTAATTGCATGGCCGGCTATTTTCTTTATTGCTCGCAACTGGTTACAGAACTATCATTATAAAATTACTTTAAATGCATTTGATTTTCTGATTGGATTTTTAATTGCATTAACTATTGCTGTTTTGACAATAAGTTACAGGACTTTAAAATCAGCAAGATTAAATCCCGCAGAATCATTACGATACGAATAAAGCAAGAATAGAAAACATAAAAAAAGCGAAGTTTTACACTTCGCTTTTTCTTTTTAAATTTATTGTAATTAAATAGCAATAATTTCTTCTAATAATTCAACTGCTGTTTTTACAAAATAGGTGCATTTTTTATTAAATACATCAGCTTCTTTTGCTTTCGCCATTCCATCTTCAGAATTTATATCAAAATGTATTAAAGCTTTACAGTTAACGCTTCCATGCTCTTTCGTAAATCGTTTTGTAAACTCCTGAATTAGTTTATTCGTTTTTTCATTTGCCTCATCATCTCCAACTTTATATTTACCTCTTAAATAACCCATTACCATATATGCTCCTGTTGCAGCGCCACAAGTCTCCTGCATACGCCCCATACCTCCGCCAAATCCTGAAGCCATTCGTATGGCCGTTTCTTCACTAAGATCTAAAATATCTGCAAAGGAGGCAATAACAGATTGGGCACAATTAAAACCGTTGGAATAAAACTGAAGTGCTTTTTCTGATCTTTTCATAAAATATTAAGAAGCAATCCGTTTACGATTAACAATCTGGTTAAATTTCTGAGTAAAGCTATTACTACAGTTAATAAGATTATACTTCGGAATAAACGGCTCAGTAAGGTCAAGTTCAATACGGGCTTTTGGGTTTGTTTCTAAATGACTAATAATCTTTAAATAGTCTCTTATAACATCATATTCAATAAAGTCAAGATCGAGAGGATCTCTGAGTGCAATTTCTTTTCCGTTTTTATAACAAGTAAGTTTCATATATATTAGTGTTTTTTTATCCGATTTTACAAAAACCAGACCAAAAATTTTAACAAGCTAAATTAAAGATACAAAATTATTTTTATAAGCTGTTATAGGTTGTAAAAATTTTAAGCCGGAATCCCAATTCATTTTTGTTGTTTATTAGATGTTTGTTTTTAAAAAAAAGTTGCGTTAAACAATCTTAATAGTTCAAATAAACATATTTAACATGAAGCGAAAATGAATTTTTATTCAAAAAAATAAGAAAACAAAACTATAGTACAGTTACACTTTTATGTACAAACGAAAATTAAGATTTTTGTAGATTGGAATGATTGAAATAAATATAGAGTAAAAGCTGTCCAAAAAGTTGCATAAATGTCATTCCCTTGAAAAAGGGAATCTCATTTTTATAAGTGTTACATTGATTATAAGATCTCCAATCAAGTTGGAGATGACAAAAAATGATTTTTTTAGACAGCCTTTCACTTATTTCTTAATCACCTTTTCGGTAAATGACTTTTCGCCTTGACTTATCTTCAAATAATAAGCTTCCTCTTCTTTTTTGGAGAGATCAACTTTTCCTTTATAATTACCATCAAACTTTTTAACTTTTTCTGAGAAAACCTCCTCACCTTTATTATTAAAAACTTTAACAAAAGTAAGTTCCTTTTCTTCAAGTTCAAATTCAATGTTTAAAATCCGGTCTTCCTTATTAAACTTTATTTCAAGCTTTTTTACGTTCAGTTTAACTTTATCGTTTAAACCCAATTTCTCCAACTCTTTCTCATCAGTTTTCGTACAATCACCTTCGGATATTTCCGCTTTAATTACAATCTTACCGTCATCGGTTTTGTACTTTGTTATTTTTACATTTTCTCCGGCTTTTTTCAATTTCTCTTCTAATTCAGTAATCTTTACTTCTGAGCCTGATTCATCTTCATCAATATATAGCTCTATTGTTTTAGAATGTTTATCGCCTTTTTTAATAGTTATTTCTGAAATTGTAGTAATATCTTCATCATCAGATTTTGTTACAAAAACATTAACAGTGCCTTCATCTCCTTTATGAAGCTTCATATCTTGTGTTATAGTTATAACCTCAAAATCAGCGCTATCCGTTGTCCAAACATATGAATCCGATTTGTCACTCGATTTTACAATAACTTTTTTATCACCTTTTTTTGTGACGAAGATATCTTCTCCCTCAGAGTTAACAATATACTCTTTAACAATCTTTACAGAATCTGATCCAAGTATTGTAATATGATCAGTACAATCAATAATAGCCTTGCCATCTTTCATTTTAACTATTACATGTTCTTCTGACTTTCCATCTTTTATATGCATATCAGAATCTACACTTATCCATATATGTTTAACCGAGTCAGCGTTTAATTCTCCATCCTTAAAACCAATAACTTTAAATCCATCTTTATCTTTAATATCGAACTTCTCTAAAATACTATCTAATTTAAGTTCGTCTAAATCTTTATCCGAAAAGAAATAAATCCCTTCATGTTCTGATCCTTCAAAAACAGTGTCAATTTTAGTAACTTCTCCATCAATATTCTTTATTATTTTCACATGGACTTTCTTCTCTTCCTGCGCATTTAAGCATAATACAGATAAGAGTAGAATAATTGTAATTTTAAAAACTTTGTTTTTCATAATGTGATTTTTAGTTAAATTCGTATTAGTTCTTTTATAAAAACAAAACTACAAGAGATTGGTTTTTAATACTGTTAAGGTCTGGTTAAAAACAGTTAAAGAAATGTTAAAGTTATCAGCTGTCCTTTATTTATAATTATCTTTGAAATATAAATATCATCTTTATAAATAAATGAAAAAATACCTTCTGCATATTCTTGTAATACTAATGAGCATTTCATTGGTTGGGATAATAGTTGTTCAACTATTTTGGATTAAAAATGCAATTGAAGTTAAGGAAGCGGAATATGAAGAAAATGTTCGCGAAGCAATTGCTAACATCATTAAAAAAATTGAAAGAAAAAGTGCTGTAATTTTTATTTCTGAGAATCTGGATCATTTTACGGTTCAGCGAGTAGGAAGTTCAGCAGTATTAGATAAACAAAAATTTGTTAACTATTTTCAGGATGATACTTTATTGCATATTAAGTCAGATGCAATTGGTATTTCTACAGAAAAAGAAGTTAAATTCAATATTGTTTCTACCGACAAAAACAAACCGAAAAATCAACAAATTAAGGTTATTGACAAGTTAATAGAAAAAGATTCTAATTCTCTTATTTATTCTTCAATGAGGTATTCAGAATCTGATGATGAAAATGTAATTATTGTGAATGATTCGATTTGGACAGACCAAAATGATACAATTTCAACAAGGACAGAAGTTTATATAAATGTATTTGGCGATATGATAGATGAATATAAAACCAGATATAATACAATTGAACAAAAGCTGGACCTTGAGCTGCTTGACACGTTAATTAGAAAAGAAATCCTTGATAAAGGATTTGATAAGAATTATGAATATGCAATTATTGATAGTAAGTTAGATACAATCTATCTTAAAACGGATAATTTTTTAGAAGAGAACTTAAATAAATCTTTCAAACTGAATTTATTCCCTGATGCAATAGTTGATAAATCAATCTATTTAAATTTATATCTTCCTGGCAAGAATACGTTTATTTATCGCTCTATTTCTTTCATGCTAATTGGTTCTATTTTCTTCACTTTCATAATAATACTAATATTTTTTATTACTATCCGAATAGCATTTAGGCAGAAGAAAATTTCTGAAATTAAATCTGATTTTATAAACAATATGACTCATGAGTTTAAAACTCCTATTGCAACTATCTCATTAGCTGCTGATTCAATTAGAAATACCAAAATTATCAGCGATGAAACAAAAATTAATCAGTATTTAAACATTATTAAAGAAGAGAATCGAAGGATGAACAATCAGGTGGAGAGTGTTTTACAAATGTCTCTGCTTGAGAAAGAAAAATTCAAAATAAAACTTTTGGAATACGATCTTCATGAGTTAATTGAAACTGCTATAAAAAATATTAGAATTCAGATTCAGCAAAAAAACGGAGAAATTAATGTAGCTCTTCATGCCGAGAATCCTTTTTCAATGGTAGATGAAACACACTTTCTGAATATTATTCATAATCTTTTAGACAACGCAATAAAATACTCTAAAGATAATTTGGAAATAACTTTAACTACCAGAAATCAAAACGGGAATATTATAATCATAATTGAAGACAATGGCATTGGAATAAAAAAGGAAGATCTGGTACGAATCTTTGATAAATTTTATAGAGTTTCTATCGGTAATATTCATAATGTAAAAGGATTTGGACTTGGTTTGAGTTATGTAAAAGCTATTGTTTCTGAATTTAACGGAACAGTTCACACAACAAGTGAATTTGGAAACCTGCCTGCCGGACAGGCAGGAGGATCACGATTTGAAATCTGTTTACCTGTAATACCTGTTAGTAATGGAAAATAAAAATATATTTTTGGTTGAAGATGATGAGAATTTCGGTTCTGTGTTAAAATCGTATCTGGAAATGAATGATTTTAAAGTTACCTGGACAAAAGACGGAGCAAAAGCAGTACAGAATTTTGGTGAACATAAATTTGATATCTGTATTCTGGATATTATGTTACCTAATGTTGATGGATTTAGTATTGCGAAAAAGATAAAAGAACTAAATCCTGATATCCCAACTATTTTTTTAACAGCAAAAACTTTAAAAGAAGATATTGTTGAGGGATTTAAGCTAGGTGCTGATGATTATATCACAAAACCTTTTGATTCTGAAGTCCTGCTTTACAAGATTAAAGCAATAATAAAACGAAATCAAATTTCTGGTTCCGATACCAAAATATTCACAATTGGAAATTATGAATTCGATTCTGATTTAAGAATTTTAAGTATTAATGATGATCAGGTAAAATTATCTCCAAAAGAAAGTGAACTTTTAAAAATGCTTTGTTTGTATGAAAATAAGGTTTTAGACAGAGAAAAGGCACTTACTGAAATTTGGGGAGAAGATGGTTATTTTACTGCTCGTAGTATGGATGTTTATATTACGAAACTTCGCAAGTACTTGAAAAATGATCCTTCAATTGAAATTGAAAATATTCACGGAAGTGGTTTTATTCTTAAAGTTGAAAGTTCCAAGTAAAAAGATTAAAGTTTCATCATAACAATTAAATTACTAAACATTTGATTTACTCCTACTTAAAAGACTCACAATAAATATTGCAGATATTGCAAAAACAAAAGAAACAAATCGAACCGAAATAATACTTTCTAAAACATCAATATTACTCCAAATTATTGTTGTAATTGAGCCTGTTAGCATTCCGGCAATTACACCCTGACTGGTTATTTTTTTCCAAAATAGTATTAATAATAACGCAGGACCAAAAGATGATCCTAAACCAGCCCAAGCATAAGACACTAATTCATAAATTAAGTTTTCAGAAGATATGGCAATAATAAATCCAATTGCACCAACAGCAATTGTAATTATTCGACTTAAGTATAGTAATCGTTTTTCTGTTACATCTTTACCTAAAGTCTTGTGATAAAAATCTTCAATAACCGAAGAAGTAATTACTAAAAGCTGACTATCTGCAGTTGACATCATTGCAGCAATTGCTCCTGAAATAAATATTCCTGCAAGCCATGTTGGTAAAAGAGTTGTAGCTAAATGTGGCATTATTTCCTCAACATCTGCATAATAACCATTTCCATACAATGCCAAACCAATTAAACCAATAATCATTGCTCCTGCAAAAGCCGGAATAGCCCATGTTATTGCAATTGCTCTGCTTGTTTTAATTTTATCGGCACTTTTAATCGACATAAATCGGGTTAATAAATGAGGTTGCCCCATATAACCAAAACCCCAACTTAATCCACTAATAATCACTGCTGCTGCTGCCCATCCAGTTTTATTTTCTACAAAGCTGTTAAAATTGCCACCTTCACTTCCTATTGCTTGCGATAGAGATTTGCCTTGTTCTGCCAACTCAATAAATCCATAAATAGGTAAAATAACCAATGCTCCTATCATTATTATTCCTTGAATAAGATCAGTCCAGGCAACAGCAAAAAAACCACCCATCATAGTATAAAATACGATCACTACCACTCCTATTACAATGCCCCAAATATGTGGAATATTAAAAGTAACAAACAAAACTTTTCCTGCTCCATTAAACTGCGCTGCCAAATAAAAAGTAAAAAAGAAAATTATTATCAATGTGGCTAAAACCCTTATAATTTTACCTTTCTCGCCAAATCTTTCGGCAAAAAAGTTAGGTAAGGTTATCGCATTTAATCGCTCTGACTCAATCCGTAATCCTTTCGCAATTACAAACCAATAAAAGATAATTCCCAGCACACAACCCAATGCGGTCCACGATTGCATAAATCCACCAGCCAATGCCGCACCCGGAAGTCCTAATAACAACCAAGCAGATTCACCTGAGGCTCTTTCCGAAAAAGCAACAACCCAAGGATTTAGTTTTCTTCCACCAATAAAGAAATCATCGTGAGATTTATTATTCCGATAAGTTATGAATCCAACAATAAATACAATAATCAGATAAATTATAAATCCTAAGAGAGTATAGCTCATTTTTTAATCAAATAATTTAAAATGAAATAAATATTAAAGATAAAATTTTATGATTAATTCTTAAATTTATAAGAATATTTATGCCAGAATAACATGTAAAGTTTCATATTTTATCACATTTTGTCATTAAAAAATTAAGGAACAGTATTTGACTTAAATTATATAGATATAAAATAAGATACCATGAATCATACTGATATTCAGAAAAAATATAATCAAATCTCAGAGCTTATTCTGAATTATGATATTTCAAATGCAATAAATTTACTGTTTGATTTTGCAGGAAATACAAAAAAACAATATCACCATATCAGAATTGAAAAGATTAAAGACACATATTCAAACATATTAAAACACTCATTTACAGGGATTGAAGATCCCGAAAAAGATAAAATATATAGTTTTGTTCAAAGATCTCTTCTTGAACTTACCGATTCTATTAAAGAATGTATATTAACTGAAACTTCAGATCTTTCTGTTTACAAAATGAAATGGTCTTTGGAAAAAAATATGGATACTCAATCGGATGAAGCATTCTCTCTAATCAAAAATCTGACATTTGATAATGAACTGGACAAAATTCTGAAAGATAGCAATATTGAAATATCGCCTGGGAAAAAGCAAGAATCTGTTTCTGTATCAAGGCAGGAGGCATTGAAAGAACTATTTAATTTTTTGTGGTTAACCGATAGCTATAAAGAAATTGAAAATAAAACTCTGGAAACAATCTGCTATTCTGAAAAAATTCCATGGCATGATAAAAGTCTTATTGTAAGCGCTATTACATTAAGTCTTTTGCGTGTGTTTGATAAAAACAAATTTTATGCATTACTAAATTTTTATTTCAGTGATGAAAATCAGGTTTGGCAAAGAGCTCTTGTGGGAATTGTATTAGGTCTTTTTAAATACGATAAGAGAATTAAGCTTTATCCTGATTTAGAAAAAAAATTACTAAAACTCTCTAAAGCAATTGAAATAGACAAACAAATTGAAGCTATTATTATTCAGATATTCAAATCAAAAGACACTGAAAAAATAACAAAGCAATGGGAAGAAGAAATTCTTCCTGAAATGATGAAGATGCAACCTAAAATTGAAGAAAGCCTTGATCTGGAAAATATAATTCCCGATAAGTTTATGGAAGATAAAAACCCTGACTGGGAAAAAGTATTTGAGGATTCGCCCGATTTACTTGATAAACTTCAAGATTTCTCAAAAATGCAGATTGAAGGTTCAGATATTTTTATGAGCGCTTTTTCTAAGCTTAAGAACTTTCCATTTTTTAATGAACACAGTAATTGGTTTTCTCCATTTTATAAAGAAAATGAGTATATCGATATGATTTTCGAAAAAGAAGAAACCAACCTCCAACCATTTGTTGAGCAACTTGAAAAATCATACTATATGTGTAATTCAGATAAGTATTCATTTTGTTTGAATCTACAATTTATTCCAGAAGCACATAAATCTATGATGATGGATATGTTTAATGAAGAAATGAAAAGCATGGAAGAAGTTGCTAAAGACGAAAACCTTCTAAATAGTTTTGCAATAACAAAAAGTATCTTTACTCAATATATTCAAGATTTATATAGGTTTTATAAGATTCATCCAAAGAAAAATGAATTCTCTGATATTTTTGCCTGGAGTTTTGATATACGAAATTTTGAATTTTTCAATAGAATAGTGACTGACAGACAAGTAACAAGGAATATAGCTGAATTTTTTCTTGAAAATTTACATTTTAAACAAGCTGCTGAAATATTCAGAAATATCGAAAAAACAGAAGAAGCAAATATTGAATTATATGAAAAAATTGGATATTGCTATCAACGAACCGGTAATTACAAAGAGGCACTTACCTATTATCAAAAGGCAGAACTTCTTGATACAAATAAAACCTGGATTATTAAAAAATTAGCTCTTTGTTATCGGTACTTGAACGATCATAAAAACGCTTTGAAATATTATAAAGAGGCAGAAAAAGCAGAGCCAGAGAATCTTTATATACAAGCATATGTTGGTCATACATTAATGCGTCTTGAAAAATACGAAGAAGCTCTCAAATATTATTTTAAAGTAGAATATCTAGCACCATCGAACGATAAAATACAACATCCGATTGCATGGATTTCATTTATACTTGGGAAATTTGATACTGCTATTAAATACTACACTCGAATTATTGAGAAAAACTCTAATGAATTTGATCTTATCCATCTTGGTCATGTTTATTGGTGCTCAGGCGAAATAAAAAAATCTATAGAATGTTATAGAAAGGCATTGGCTTCATTAAATGCCGATATGAACAAATTTGCCGAACTATTTAACGAAGATCAGAGTTATCTTTTTAAGCAAGGAATAAAAGCTATAGATCTTAGCTTAATGAAAGACTATTTGAAAAACAATCCAAGCTAAAATAAATATTAAAACCTCATTTACTGCTATTTATAAGATTTTATACTTGCTGTTCTATTTCCGATTATATATACAAAAAAGAGACTTGAAATTGTTTTTCAGGTCTCTTTTTTATCTCATTTAATATAAAGTTACATGCTTGATTTTTTAAATGGCTTATAATAGAATTTTTCCCAATGAACTATTTCATCCAATGGTTTTCTTAATTGCTTATGTCTATTTTCGTCAGTTTTATCGGCCGGATAACCAATAGGAATTAAAGCAATTGGTTCTACGCCTTCAGGCAATTCCATAATCTTAGCACATTTCATTACATCAAACTTACAAATCCAACAAGTAGATAAACCTAAATCTGTTGCAGCCAAGGTCATGTGATCTATAGTAATTGCCACGTCAATGTCTGTATGTATTTTACCATCTGCCCTTCTCCATGCTTCTCTATGATCTCCGCAAACAACAATAACACATTTTGCGGTTTCTAACCATTTACGCTCATAACATTCTCTTATTTGCTTTAAAGATTCTTCCTGTGTTATTACAACAAAATGCCAGGGTTGCTTATTTTTAGCTGAAGGCGCTACACGTCCTGCATCAAGAACTTTCAATAATATTCCCTTATCTACAGGCTTATCTAAATAATTTCGTGATGAATAACGTTTTTTTGCTAAATCTATAAATGCCATATCATTATATTTTTAAAATTTATTCAACTTCAATAATTTCATTAAAAATTTCGACCTTATCTCCTTTTCTAATTTTTGCTCTTTTCCTGCTCTCAAGCTCTCCGTTTAACCTTACCTCTCCTTCATCAACCATGTGTTTTGCTTCACCACCACTTCCACATATACTTGTAACCTTTAATAGTTTAATTAGTTCAATATATTCCGAATCTTCCAATTTAAATTTAATCATAATTTTTGTTTAATTCCAATTAATAGTTTATTCATTATTTCTGTAGCCTTACCTTGTAAAAAGATATCGGTAATAGAATCTGTAAATAACGTTTTTTCTGGATTAATTTCAATAATCTTAGCGCCATTTTGTTTTGCTAATGAAGGAATTGATGAAGCAGGTGTAACTTCTCCTGTTGATCCAATAATGATAACCAGATCGGTTTTCTGTGCTGCCTCAATAGAATTGTGATATGCAAGTTCCGGTATTCCTTCTCCAAAAAATATAAAATCAGGTTTCAGAACAGCATGACAATGATCACAAAGAGGAATGTTTGCAATATCTGTTTCTGA
>DAOUTQ010000156.1 GCA_030668615.1 Bacteroidales bacterium
TTTATTCGATTCTGTTTGGTAAAAAAAATCATAAGCAACCGTTTTCTTTTCATTGATGCATTTATAGAGTTCTTCATTAATATTAGGATTACTACTACAATCGAGTATATTTTTACCCCTTTTAGCTGTAAATTCATTAAGGGTTAAGTTGTACAGTCTGGTAAAACCATCATTAACCCATACGAAATTCCCTTTTGCATCCATTATAGATATAGCATTATCTGTTTTGCTTACTGCTATTGAAAGTTTTTCTAACTCTTCATTTGCTTTTAAAAGATTTTCTGCCTGAGTACTTATTTCTTCTTTTTGATGTGTAATTTCAAAAGTTCTTTCTTTAACCAGTTTTTCTAAATATTTATTGTGAGCTTTTAATCGTTTGGTATTAAGTCTTATAAAAATAATAATTAAAATAGTTGTTAAAATTAAATAAACTACATAAGCTAAAATGCTTGAATACCATGGTGTAAGGATAACAAACGAAAATGAGTCTTCATTGCTAATATTATCATAAATATTTTTTGCTTTTACTTTAAACGTATAACTACCTTTTGGTAGATTTGTATATTCTTTTTCGGTTTTGAGCGACCATGCTGAATAATCTTTATCAAAACCCACGAGACAATAACTGTATTTTGTTTTTTCCGAATTTTCAAAAAACGTTGATGAATATGAAAAACGTAAATTATTTTGCTTGTACTCTAACTCTTTAATTTTTTCAATATATTTAGTGCCACCAAATATGAGTGAGTCATAAGAAAATACTTGTCTAATTAGTACGTTAAAAGGAGTTTTATAATCGGTTTTAATTGTTGGATTATAATTAATAATTCCATCCTCAGTACAAAAGAAAACGTAACTTGTATCTACAACTTGTATTTCTTCAACATGTAAACCCTTAAATTTTAAGAAAGGTGTTATTTCTAATTTATATGAACTATCAGGTTGTAATAACAAAACTCCTTTTTCCTCCCCTTGCCGGTAATAAATATTCCCTCTTTCATCTTGTTTAAACTTACTAACATTTCCCTTGTTTAAAAGCGTATTGAAAATTAAGTCCGGTAAGAAACTGTCTGTTTCAGTATTATACTGATAAATTCCTTTTTCTGTACCAAATACAATTTGTGTATTTTGAGTATCAATATTAATCTTAAAAACAAAATTATTAATGTTTGAAGGCAATCCGTAATCAACATCATAAAAATTCAACTCAGCAGTACTGTCAAGTGATTCATTTAATCTGATTTGATAAATGCCTTTGTCAGAATTACTTATCCAGATATTGCCTGAATCGTCTTCCTGAATATTACGTGATGATTCATTATAGCCTTTAATTTTATGTTTTAAGTTTAATTTACCTTTTTTTAGTTCTAATAATAGTAATCCATTTTTATGACCAGCTAAAACATATCCCGGATATTTTTTTAGTTCAGTTAAAGTCCAGGCATTATCAACTGAAATGTTTTTTTCAATATTTTCATTTATTTTAAAAATGCCATCACTATGCGAACCGAATAAATCTCCATTGATTTCATTAAAATTCCAACATGGACCTTTTGCACTTTCAAATATTGAAAAGTTTTTATCTTGTTTTT
The DNA here is from genome assembly GCA_030668615.1 of Bacteroidales bacterium. Lineage (GTDB taxonomy): Bacteria > Bacteroidota > Bacteroidia > Bacteroidales > UBA12077 > UBA12077. Next base: position 1,593 of record DAOUTQ010000156.1, read on the forward strand.
TTATAAATATGCCATGCATGGTTCCTACATAAATATTATTATGGTAAACGGTTGCAGCAGAAACACTCCCGATTAATCCTGATTTTTCGTCAAAAATTGTAAATGGCGAACTGGCAATAATATATGAAATACCGTTGTTTAACGCAGCCCAAATGTTTTTTTGAGAATCAATATAAACGCTCCAGATACTATTGTCTTGTAATCCGGATTTTTTATTTACATGCTGTATAATATTTCCCGATTTATCAATTATTATCAACCCATCATGCATGGTACCCAATACAAAATGTTCATTGTCAAGTTTAGCTCCACAATAAATCTGATTTTTAATTAAGAACTCATTTGTTTTTTTAAAATTACCCGGAACATAAAAATTGTCCAATGAGTTAGAAAACGGATCGTATATAATCATACCCTGATTCCGGGTTCCTATAAGTATTTTTTTGTCATCATATGGAAACATAGCATGAATCCTTTCATTGGCTAAATATTTGCCGGCTGGTGCTAACAATAAACTATCATTAACAAGTTCCATTAAGCCTTGCCCTAAATCTCTTATATAAAACTTGTTATAAACAACAAACGGAAGATGAAATTTATTTATAGAATTAATAATTTTTATTTTATTGTTCTTTAAAATAAAAATTTTGTTTAGAGTCATAAAAATAACCTGATTGTCAAAAGCAGAAATTTTCCATACATCTTCAAAATTCAAATGTTCTTCAGGTATTTTTTCATTTAGTGATATATATTGAATGGTTCCATTGGTATCGGGTTGTAAATAACCAAATTCATTAATAGCACCAACAAAAGTTTTTCCTGTTTTATCAATAGCTAATGAACGAACCGAAGATTTATTTGGCATTTCAATAAGTAGCCAATTTGTTCCGTCAAATTCCAGTAATCCATTATGATTACCGAAATACATTATTCCATTTTGATCCTGGACTGCTGCCCAATTTTGATTTACCGATGAATTATAATTTTTATCATCATAATTTTGAATAAACAGATCCCCACGATTATTATATTGCTGTGCAATTAATTGATTAAAAAACAGAAGATTCCCAATTATAAAGAATGAAATTATTTTAATCATCGTGTAGAGATGTTTAATCAATGTAATCAAATTACCGAAAAATTATTGATAAAAAGACAAAAATACAAACTTATTAGTTTGTTTTTTTGACATATAAATGGATTTGTTAGACAAGTGGATATATGATTAGTTTAAATTCGAAGCTATAATCCCACGAGGTAAGCTGAGATTTATATGATTACGTAATCATTTTAACTTTGTAAAGTTAAAATTGTTCTCTATGCAAATTAATTCTGTCAGGCTGTTTTCTTCAACTTTGTTTTTTGTTTATACTAATTTGAAAGAGGTATATCCATGCCTGCCTGACGATAGTCAGGTTTTAATCATTTCTTTGCGTCAGCAGACAGGTAGATGTTTAGTATTTGAATGTTTCATTTATTAGATTAAACTATTTGAATGTATGTGTGATTTTTTCATCGGCAAGCCAAAACGTGGTAATATATTTTTACGGTATTATGCAAATATAACCATTAGACGACATTTGGGAAGTAGATTTTTTATTTGCACTCCGAATTTAAGATTATTTCATAGTTTTTTTTAATATTTGTCTAATTAACATAACAAAAATTTAGAAATATGATTTTACGTTGTACACATTATAAATTAAATATAAAAGTGAATAAATCAATACTTTTCATAATTCTATTATTCTCATTTATTGCTATTACAACAATAAGTTATTCCCAATCTTCAGAATTATATATTCCGCTTAATATTCAGGATGCCTATAAAAACAAGACCCGCTCTAAGGATGGAAAACCCGGAGAAAATTATTGGCAAAACCGCGCTGATTATTTAATTAATGTAGATTTTAACCCTAAAACACGGCTTTTAGAAGGGAGCGAGAAAATAATGTATTTTAATAACAGCCCCGACACATTAAAAGAAATTGTTATCCATTTATATCCTGATTATTTTAAAAAGGGAAATGCTCGTGATAATAATATTGATTTTGCTGATGAAAGTGATGGAGTAACCATTGAAAATATTGCTATCGATAAAAAAGATATTAATGTAAATCAGGGAAGCAGAAATGTAAAGTTTTATCATACATATCTAAAATTGAAATTAGATTCATATTTATTACCAAATAGCCAAATAGAACTGGATATTTTATGGAATTACACGGTAAATCAAGGGTCTCATGTTCGTACCGGTACAGTCGATTCAACAAGTTTTTTTATAGCTTACTTTTTCCCTCATATTGCTGTTTATGATGATATACATGGCTGGAACGAGTATGAATATACCGGCAACACTGAATTTTATAATGATTTCGGGGATTATGTAGTTTCCATTTCTGTTCCGGAAAGTTTTATTGTTTGGGCAACAGGCACATTGCAAAATCCCGAAGAAGTTTTATCTGAAAAATATTTACAACGTTATAAATCTGCAATGACTTCTGATTCTATTATTCATATTATCGATTCAACGGAATTTTCACAAAATAAAGCAATATCAAAAAATGAACAAAATGTCTGGAAATTTAAAGCTGACAATATTCCTGATTTTGCATTTGCTTTAAGCGACCATTATCTGTGGGATGCAACAAGCCTCGTTGTAGAAGAAAAAGCCGGAAGAAGAGTATTGATTGATGCTGCTTATAATAAAGAATCAAATGATTTTTACAAAGTGGCTGAAATTGCCCGGCAATCAATAGAATATATGTCATTTAATTTCCCCGGAGTTCCATTTCCTTATCCACAAATGACAGTCTTTAATGGAGGAACAGGCATGGAATTTCCAATGATACTGAATAATATGTCTGTTTATCATCCGAATATGGGGCACCACCCGAATAAAGAACATTTATTACTTGTATTTACTGCTCACGAAATAGCACATACCTATTTCCCGTTTTTTATGGGCACAAATGAAATTGATTATGCCTGGATGGATGAAGGTTGGGCAACATTAACCGAGTATATTCTGGGTACTGAACTCGACACTATAAATACAACAAAAATTTTAAGCATAAATAAATATAAAAAAGCAATAGGCACTGAAATAGATTTTCCATTAATAAGTATGTCGAAAATTACCAAAAACCCGACTTATAAGATTAACTCATTACCAAAAGCGGCAATATTTAACTTAATATTAAAAGACTTGCTTGGTGATGATTTATTCAGGAAAACCTTACATGAATATATGGAACGCTGGAATGGTAAACATCCTATGCCTTATGACTTTTTTTACACATTTAATGAAGCATGTGGACAGGATTTAAATTGGTTATACAAACCCTGGTTTTTTGAGTATGGTTACCCTGATCTTGCCATTAAGGATGTAAACATAAAAGCTGATGATTATGAAATTGTGATTGAGAAAATCGGGAATTATCCTGTACCTGTTGATTTAAAGATTTTATTTTCCGATGGAACTTTTGAAATAATACATGAGAAAGTTTCCATTTGGAAAAATGGAAAAGATATTTTTACTGTAATTGACACAACAAATAAAACAATAATTAAGATTGAAACTGGCAACCAGGATATTCCTGATGCTGATATGACAAATAATATTATTGTATTATAGTATTTTTTGGAATTATTATTAATTAATTTTACCACAATTTACCCGACATGGAAAAAGTGAGTTGGCGAATAATTAAAACAACTTAAGGCATCGTTCTCATGAGCGGAGTGAATAATTTTCTATCGAACTTCTCGATGCAAACTATGATAATTTTATTTTAACTAATTACGGTAACTAAAAACTATTTTCAGTTTAAAAATAATTTTGTTTTATTATAATATGAATCTCATTATGGAATTTACTTAAATGCTGCTTGTTTATAATATAAATTGATGTAGAATATTCATTCTCTTTGGTTAATGAATTTACTATTTTTTAATAAATCCATTAAACAAACTAATTGCCATAGCACTATTACAAACACATTGTACAGCCAAAGGCTTACCAAAAAGTTTGTAATCCAACCCAATTTTGCCGTGTCCGGCAATAAGATTTGCCCTTTCAAAACAAATTTGTTTTAGTATTTCATGGTTAGTACAATTGTCTAATTGACAAGTATGGTGGCAAAGGCGCACAATTTGTAACACGCGTTCAAATTCAATGCGGGGTTTTGTGGTTTGCTGACTATGTTTTATCTTAGTAAAGTTGTTCAACGGTGGATAACGAAACAAGGCGGAAACCCGCACTAAACTTAACGCGAGACCGTTAGGGTGCATTAACGAACAAGAAAAATAAGATACAAAATGAAAAATATTCAGAAAATAATTATTTTAATTATTACAATTTCTTTTTTGAGTTGTAATTCTATAACAAAAAATTCAGTTGAAATTAGTAAAAGTGAAATAAAGAAATATGAAAATATTTTTAAAGACTTAAAAGAGTATTTAACCAAAGAAAATGGTAAACTATGGAACCATCAACTTTATGGACCACTTCTATTCGTAAATCAAGACAATAGAACAATTATTGCAAATGAAAAAGATACAAAAGGCATTCTGACAAAGAACGGAGAAATATATGCTGGAATATTACCAGATGAAATTAATATTGCTAATACAGCTTTTGACTGGAATGGAAAAAGATGGACAATGGTTATGTTGCCATTACCGAAAGATTATAATGAAAGACTAAACCTGTTAACACACGAACTATTCCATAGAATTCAACCAGAAATTGGATTTGTAAATTTAATTGAAAAACAAAGTAATCATTTAGATGATTTAAACGGAAGAATTTTCTTAAAACTTGAACTTGAAGCATTAAAGAAAGCATTAATATCAGATGTCGAGACCACTAAACAAAAACATATCCAAGATGCATTATTATTTAGAAATTATAGATACAAACTTTATTCTGGTGCAAAAGAAAATGAAAACACATTAGAACTAAATGAAGGTTTAGCAGAATATACAGGCTCAATTTTAAGTAATAGGACTGATGAAAAACTAAAAGAACATTATGTGCAAATGATAAATAACTTCTATAATAATCAAACATTCGTTAGGTCTTTTGCTTACATAACCATTCCTGTTTACGGTTACTTCATAAACTTGGAAAATGATAGTTGGAATAAGGATATATCTAACAGTACAAACTTAACTGATTATATTTCTGGCTTTTTTACGATTTTAATTCCAACCAATTTAATTGAAACTATAAATACAATTAAAGGAGATTACGGTTTTGAAGAAATAGCAAGTTTTGAAATTAACAGAAATAATGAGCAAAAGAAATTGATAGCAGAATATGAGATTAAATTTCTAAAGAACCCGACTCTTGCAATCCAATTTGAAAATATGAATATTAGTTTTAATCCAAGCAATATTATGCCTTTGAGAGATTTGGGTACGGTTTATCCAAATCTTAGAGTTTCTGATAATTGGGGAATTTTAACAGTTGAAAATGGAGCATTACTAAGCAATAATTGGGATAAAGTAACTGTTTCAGAACCAACAATAACAAATGATAAATTAATAGAAGGAGATGGTTGGAAACTTGAATTGAATAGTGATTGGAAATTAACAAAAATCAAAGAAAATTATACCTTGAAAAAGAAATAACGCACCCTAACATCGGGTCATAAAACATGCGGGGTTTTGGTGGTTTTCGAGCTTTTTACTATCTTCAAACTTTATTAACGGGTGATAATGAAACAAGGCGAAAATCCCGCACGATTTCATACCCGAGGACCGTTAGCGGCAATTAATCTTTTAGCGCATGAAAATAAAATTATTATCATTATTTAGTTTTTTACTTCTGCTTGGAGACTTATATGGTCAAACAAGAGCAAATGATTTTGAAA
>DAOUTQ010000152.1 GCA_030668615.1 Bacteroidales bacterium
CTCTCCATTTATAATTTGTAGGACCCTCGTTCCATACAAAGCAAGAACTCGGAGAAACATGAACATCAACAGCAGCTTCAGCCAATGCTCTTGTTCTATAATAAGTTATACCATTCTGAGTAGTTGTATCTGGAAGTTGCTGCATTTGTACTACACTCCCTTTTTTCTGCTTAACATCATCCTGCGTAGACATTTGAGCAGTTTCGTTTCCTACAGGTTGCGAATTATTAAAAACTCCCCAGCCACTATCAACCTGATTATTATTTAACCAATTTTGCTGAACTTCAGGATCAATCTTTTTTTGGATTGTTTCCGATTGATTACTGCTTGCATTCTTTTGTCGACTGCAATCTATAAAACTGTGAGACATCTTTATATCATATTAAGAGCTTACAGGAACAGGAACATTAAAAATAATTGAAAAGGCTACAACAAGAATTCCTCCCAGTGACATAATAATAGCAGTTAAGTATAACCAAAATCCTTTTCCGTCGGGTTTAATTTTGCTGTATGTACTTTCTAAAACCTCAAGCAGAATTGCCATTGAAATTAGTTTAAAAAGCAGGTTTGGTTCTAAAAAATGAGCGTCTTTTTTAAGTTTCATAATTAGCTCACCAATTAAAATAACCAATACAGCAAGGCGCCCTGCACTCCACTGCTTAATAAAATCTAAAAATTTGTCGAAAGAGATGTTCATGGGAATGGTTTCTAAGGTTTATTTAAAGCGTTTTATATTTTGTTTTAATCACCCCGACAACATGTCGGCGCGAGCTGGTTAATAAACGGTATTACTCGTAGACTAAGTCTACTTTTTACTTTCGACGTAGTTATTAAACTACGCCGAGCTGGGGTTTATTCCTAATTTAGTTAATTTCTTTCATTACAGGCCATTTTTCGCAACTCCCTTCTAAAAATGATATCTCCTGCTGTTTGTTTTTTAAAGTAAAGTAAAGCTTGTTTTGAAAAATTGAAATAAACACATTATCATAAACAATTACTTTATTATTACTAAAATTAAAAATCCGGTCTTCTTTACTCCTTACATTTTCAAATTTTTGATATTGCTCTGTTTTCGTTATCACCAAAGACTTATCCTTAATCTCCCAACGAAGCGGTATATATTCAATAAATGGTTCTCTGTCTCCTGATGCATATATTAAACCATTCACATTAGGGTCGTCTTTCATCCAATCTACTCGAATCTTACCATCAGACTGAAATTTTATAACATCTGAAATAGGTAATTCAAAACATTTTTCATTAAGATAATTTTCCAATATTGAAAATCTGTCCTTATTATTCAGTGAGTTAAAATATTCAATTTTGGCTGTTACTGATAAACCATTAAAATGATTTAATAATTCATCTTTGTTTTTCTGTGTTGTCATTTTACAACTAAAAGTTAGTAAGCTTATAACTAAAAATACTATTGCTTTTTTCATTTCTCTTAATGTTTTTAGATCAATTCTGCATGTTTTTTATTATTTCTTCTTCCAAATAAAGAACTTAGATTCACGACCTCCGCTGGCACGGACATGCTGTCGTGACTTTTCAATACAATTATTTATTCGTCCCGAAATCATGACGGTATGAGCTGGGGAAATCCCTATTCTTAAAAAACTCCTTGCTCATCAATATAAATACTATGCTTTTTATCATTTATTTTTATTTCGATTGAGTCATTATAAACAATAACTTCATCACTTGCTTCAAGATACACTTTATAAACATCAAAGTGTAATGAATCTAAAAACACTCCATCATTATCATACATAGCAAGAATATAATATCCATTTGGTCCAATATTTTCCCTTATTTGATAATAGGCTAATAAATGTTTATGTTTAATATTCATTTTTCCTGCATAAGCATATTTAAGGGGCGTGTAATCATATTCCGTTTCAGCTTCTATTTGCTCTAAAGAGTCCTTCTTTAAATACTCGGAATCAATATATTCCACAACAAACTCAGGTTCTATGTATGAAGTAAATTTTATATCTTGCAGATTGTATGGCACATCCTTTTCAGGAAAATAAGATAGAAAATTAGTGAAAGTAACTTCTACAATTTGATTTTCTTCAACAAGTTTATCATTTGTAGGACTTTCTTCATGTATAGGAGAATAAACAGGATCTTCCTGTTCTTCTAATTCTTTTAAAATCTTCTCGGCTTTTTTATTAGCACACGAACTAACTATCAACAAGCTCATAAAAGAAAAGACAAAAATATTTAGGTAAGTTTTCATGATAAATAATATTATTTGTTATGATATAAAGCTAAATCCTACTTAAAATTTATGACCCAATTACAAATATATCATCTTAACCAAATAAATTGGTACTAATTAATAATTTCAAATCCACTTCCATTAAATTTATATTTATTAGTTCCAATTACTAGTATATTATCATCTTCAACATGTACAGAATCTTTTTTTATATCTACCTGAAGTGAGTAATCAGTAGCATTAACTTCTTGAAAGGCATTGCTTTCAGCTACATATTTAATTAATTGAAAAACATTCTCTACTTCATATTTCAAAATCAAAGCATCATTGTTTAAAGAGAAGTTGAAGATATGATATTCTGTCACTATATTATTATCTGTCAAAGTAATGTGTACATCATCATAACGTTTAACATCAAATTCAGGGACGTCTTCTTCACCACCACCAGCAGGAACAAAAACCATTGCTCTATCACTTTGAGCAGATAATTTACCTGCTGAAGTTACTAATAAAACTCCATTATCAATTTCTTCATAGAAGAATAATTCATCAATTGTGTAATTCACAATTTCATTTTCGTTACTTACTTGTTCGTTCATACCAGTATCACCGTTTTTTTCAGAACTATTATCTTTTTTGTCGATATTAGAATTACATGACATAATAATTAATGCAATTAAATAAATAGAAAATCTTTTCATAGTTATATATTTTTATTATTAATTTATACTTCCTGTAGCATCATTCTCTACCAATTGAGATATGCTAGTTGAATGATCCCCTTTCTTAATATAGCCTTTGTTCTGCGTATGATCCTGTAAAATATTTGCCATTTGTTTTAAAGGATCAATAAGATCTTTTTCAGCCCACATTTTGGACGAATTTGTTTTCAATTCAGCATCTTTTGTCCCATCATTAATGTTAGTTCCTACTCCATAATTCAATAAACTAACTCTTGATATTTGAGTTACAAAAGACAAATTATTGCTAGAGCTATTTGTACATTTCGTTAAATCGATTAATCGTCCACCAGCTCTTTGATTAGCATTTCCCTCAACTGTTGCAATATAGATTCTTTTATTAACAGGATCATCTATATATTTCTCAATCATTGTAGAATGTTTAAATCCGGCCTTTCCCTTTGTAGCACTTCCCAAACTATCATTTTTCTTAGTACCTACTGCCAACAAGTCTCCTGGCTGAGGTATAAAATGATTATCAAAAAACTTTTTAACTTTTTTATATTTTTTCTCTTGATTAGTTTCGTTTGTAATATCTTTCCTTAAAGTCAGAAACTGCTCATTTGTAATTTTCTTTGAATGTCTTGTATCATATTTACTATTCTTAGCATAATATGTAACAGAGTCATGCAGTGAGGTCACATTCCAAGTTAACCATCCATATCCACTTTTAGCACGTCTATTTCCATCCTTATCTACCGGAGCAAATCCCAAAACTTCACTTAAAACTGAAGCTACAAACATAGCACACCATTCAGACCCCTGATTCTTAACTCCATGCTTTTCAGTTTGATAATATTTTAAGAAATCATCGTCTCCTTTATTTGAACCTTTGGTTTCCCATGTATTTGCTTTAGCTGTTCCTTTATAAAATATTGCACCCGTCAAAACTTCAAGTCTTGCAGCTAAGGCTGCAATTTTTCCTAAAATTCTTAATTTCTCATCATCATCATATTTTGACTGATTCTTGAATGCTTTTACTTTTGGTGGATATTCTTCAAACTGCTTTCGAACGTAAGTAATGATTTGCTTAATTCTTTCTTCTTCACCTTTTTTATTATTGATAATGTTTTTTAATCCTAAAGCCTGACTTGTTATCTTTCTATTTAAAATTTTATCTATCCGTTTATTTTGAACCAAATTATCTCACCTGCTCATAGTCATATACGTGTCTAAGAAGTATGACATTGCCTTTAAGAGCGTTTTATCAAAATTTTCTAAATCACTCTCATTAGGAGAATTACTTGCAAGAGCATAAGATAAATTATCTTTTTCGTTCCAACTCAGAAGATGAAAAATTGCTCCAATATTCTTAGCATGTGCAGAAACATATGGAAGTAAAGCTCTCGCTAAATCAGGCATACCTATTGATCCATTTTCATAGTCTTTATGTGCTTGTTCTATTATTTTTTTAGGATCACTTTTTTTATCTTCTTTCGAATCAGTTTTCACAGGATAAACAATAATTTCGCCTTCATTAAAGCCTTGTACATCACCCCAAGTTTTTAATTTATCCTTATTTAGATCTTTTAATTCCTGAATTGAAACTTTTAAATTACCTGCAATCTTTGCTAAACTCCATCCTTTTGGTACAGTAAATACCTCTGTCTTTCTCTGTACCCCACTTCCTTTGCCTGCAACATTAGCCATTTTGCCTTGAGCAGCTTTTGCTCCCATAACGTCGGCTTCTTTTTCCAGTGCTGTGTCACTATTAATATTCATTCCTTTCTTTTGCTCAGCATCGGGTCGTACTCTGCCTTGTCTTTGTTGTACTACATGGGTTAATTCGTGTCCAAGTAGTTCCTGTCCTTTTGTGGAACCCGGATTGTATTGCCCCGGAGCAAAATGCACACTGTTTCCTTGTGTATATGCCAATGCTCCAATATTGGAAGCTTGCTCTGAATTCTGATGAATATTTACTCCGCTAAAATCAGCTCCAAATGAGTTTTCCATTTTCCCACGAACATCTTCGGGAATAACGGTTTGTGTACCAGAACTACCCTTCTTCTCAGGTTCGCCTTCCTGGCCACTTTTCATCTGTAATTCTTCTTCAGCTTTTCCTTGCAACAATTCTTCATCTTCGGCCTTACCTTGTACTGGCTCTTCCTCCTCTTCCTGAGCAAACATTTGTGCCGGTTGGTTATTGTTAAATTCTCCCCAGCCACCACCAAATTGTTGGCTATTGAGCCATTTTAACTGTGCTACCGGATCTATTTTTTTTTGTGTTACTTCGGGCTGATTATTATTTGTATTCTGATGCTGACTGCGGTCTATAAAAGCTTTCGACATTATTAATCTATTTTCATCATTCTTTGAATAACAAATATAATTATTATCGTTTATTAAAAGCATAAATTATAAAGATAATTGGTTGTATTTTTTCTTATATTAACTGATACTTATTCAGATCGGGAAATAAACATTTAAACAATTTTTTGTATATTGCTCCCATGTTGACAAAGAATGAAATATTAGAAAAATTAAGAGAATTAAAGCCCTTTTTATCTAAAGAGTTTCATGTAAAAAATATTGGTTTATTTGGTTCATATTCGGATAATGAACAGAATAATGAAAGTGATATTGACATTCTTGTAGAATTTGAAAAACCAATAGGTTGGAAATTTTTTAGACTTGAAAAGTATCTTGAAGAAATTTTTAATAAGAAAGTAGATCTTGTGACAAAAAAAGCTCTAAAAAAGCAACTAAAAGACAAAATTATAAATCAAACATTATTTTTGTGAAAAAATCGGAAAGAACTTTTACACATTTTCTCGAAGATATAATTGAATCAATAACTAAAATATTGCATTATACAAACTCATACGATTTTAAGAAATTTAAAAATGATGAAAAAACAATTGATGCAGTAATACGAAATCTTGAGATTATTGGTGAAGCTTCTAATAAAATCCCTAAGAATATCAAGGAAAAATACGTTTTAGTTCCATGGGATGAAATGTATAGAATGAGAAATAAAGCCATTCATGAATATTTTGGTGTAGACCATGAAATAATTTGGGATATTATATCTAATTACCTTCCTGAAAACTTAATTCATATTAAAGAAATTTTAGATGTTGAGAATGGTACAAAACCTGACAATGCATTATAGCACAAGTTGTATTTAGGAGCAATTTGACAATCTACTTAATATGCTTAATACAAGAATAATTTAATGACAAAATTAAGGAAAGCTGAGGCACATAGCTATATGCAAGACCGTTAAAGACAATATGACTTACAATCCACAACAAGAAACAGACCTGTCCGCCGAAGCATTGGCGAAGGAGGAAGAACAATTTCTTTCAAAATCTACTTCTTCTGATTATACCAATTCATCGATTAATTCCAATCCTCTTGCAGCAATTGAAAGAGATTTAATGTGGCTGCACGAACTTAATGCGTTAATAATAAATACGTTAATATCTCGTGCTAATAAAGATCAATCTAAATCAAGTTCTGATAGACCAATAAATAAGCATCTTGATAAAATACCTTTGTTAAATAGTGATTGTCCATATGATCAATTCTTACAAAAAAATGATCTTCAGTTAAGTGAACGAATTGCTGTTCTGTTAGCTATTTCGCCGTATTTTTCTCAGGTAATATTAAACCCTCTTGCAACAATCAATCCGGCCACCAACTCATCGTTTCCGCAAGTAGGAGGTGTTATAAATGTAAATAATAAGGAATTTATTCCAACAATAGATACTGTTCGCTTTTTAACGACAGGCGGAAAAATACAAAACATTCATTTTATAGACAGACTTTTAAATGGTAATAGCAGATTATTAAGTCAAAATATTTTACAAACGTGGAGCACAAACGGTGAGACCATGTGGAATAAGCAAACCGTTAGACCTACAGATGAGTTTCTTGCTTTGATTAGTGGTGAAAAATATGAGCCTACATATAATGCCAATTTCCCTGCGTCAAGAATTAAAACAAAATTAGACTGGAAAGATCTTATTCTGCCTTATGATACCATGAAAGAGCTGAAAGAAGTTTCTATTTGGCTTGATCATAGCAAATCTATATTATCGCATCCACAACTAAGTAAAATTATTAAGCCTGGTTTTCGTTGTTTGTTTTATGGACCTCCGGGAACAGGAAAAACACTTTCTGCAACACTTTTAGGCAAGCAAACCGGGCTCGATGTTTACAGAATTGATCTTTCGATGATTGTTTCTAAATGGGTTGGCGAAACAGAAAAAAATCTGAAAGGAATTTTTGATCAGGCACAAAATAAAAACTGGATTCTGTTTTTTGATGAGGCCGATTCTCTTTTTGGTAAAAGAACTCAAACCAAAAGTTCCAACGACAGATATGCAAATCAGGAAGTTGCTTATTTGCTACAAAGAATTGAAGATTTTCCTGGTTTGGTTGTTTTAGCAACAAATATGAAAGACAATATTGATGAAGCTTTTAGTCGTAGATTTCAATCTATGGTTTATTTCCCAAATCCGGATGCTGAAACCAGACTTGTCTTATGGAAAAATTCATTACCAGACGACTTTGAACTGGAAGAATGTATTGACCTTTACGAAATTGCAGATGAACATGAAATATCGGGTGGCACAATAATTAATGTTGTTCGCTACTGTGTATTAATGGCCCTAAACAGAGGTGGTAAAATAATTCATGAAGAGGATCTCGAAATTGGTATTATGAGAGAACTCAAAAAAGGTGGGAAAATAGTTGGGTAATTTATCTTTCGATTTTGGAATTGATTTCTGTTTTTACTTTTAATCTTATCAAAATACTTGCTGAGCGTTGTTGGATCAAGCTTTTAGCTGTTAGCCTTTATCTATTATCAATAATTAATAACCGAGTAGAGTTTTAACAAAAACAAAATCTTATTTAAAATCTTGTAGCAATTCCTTTGATTAACAACCTCTTAGTAAACCCAATCACC
>DAOUTQ010000005.1 GCA_030668615.1 Bacteroidales bacterium
GTTATACCGATTTATTAAATAGATTGCAAGATATAGAACGAAAAGTCGGTAAGTCAGAAAATGCGAAAACAAAATTAATATATATACCGGTTTGTTACGAGAAAGAATTTTCCATTGATATATCTGAAGTAGCCAAAGTAAATAAGATTACAGAAAAAGAAGTTGTAAAGATTCATACTGATTCGGAATACTTAGTTTATATGCTTGGTTTTACACCCGGATTCTGTTATTTGGGAGGAATGAGTGAGAAAATATCAACTCCAAGAAAAAAAAATCCACGTAAAAAAATAGAAGCAGGTGCTGTTGGGATTGCTGGAAATCAAACAGGTATTTATCCTATTGGTAGTCCGGGAGGTTGGCAGATTATTGGAAAAACTCCTCTTAGATTATTTGATCCTGAAAGGAATCCGGAGTTTCTGGTTGAAGCAGGTAATTATTTAAAATTCTATCCGGTAACAAAAAAGGAATTTGATAAAATTGATGTTCTTGTTTCAGAAAAGAGATATAAATTAAAAACTGAGATCAGAAATGGCTAAGATCAGAATTATAAAAGCAGGTTTGCAAACTACGGTTCAGGATAACGGACGGTGGGGTTATCAGAAATTTGGTATGCCTGTTTCCGGAGCTATGGATGTTTCTTCACTGAATTTGGCTAATAAATTGGTAAATAATAGTTTAAACGAAGCCTGTTTGGAGGCTACAATTGACGGACCAACAATAGAATTTTATTCCGATACATATATCTCAATTTGCGGAGCAAATATGCAGGCGCAAATTAATAATGCAAATATTGAGATGTATAAATCTTTACAAGTAAAATCTGGCGATATATTATCATTTAAGGGATTAGTAAATGGATGTAGAACATATATAGCTTTTTCAGGAGGTGTTCAGGTTCCCGAAGTGATGGGAAGTAAATCGACATATTTAAAAGGGAAACTGGGAGGATTTAAAGGACGAGAATTAAAATCAAGGGATGAATTAGAAATTGGAACGTATAATAATCCTGAAATAAAAGAAATTAGTAGTGATAAAATAACTGAATTTAAAGATTGTTTCACAGCAAGGATAATAGCAGGACCTGAAACCGGATATTTTACTTTAAAAGGATTAGAAACATTCTTATATACTGAATATACATTATCGCAACAATGCGATAGGATGGGGTACAGGCTTTCAGGAGCAAAAATTGAACATAAATCTAAAGCAGACATCATTTCATCAGGAATTGCATTCGGTACAATTCAAGTTCCATCGCACGGTGAACCTATAATAATGATGGCTGACCGACAAACAACTGGAGGTTATCCAAGAATAGCATGTGTTGTTTCTGCTGACTTACCTTATATTGCTCAATTAAAACCTGGCGATAAAATCCGGTTTAAAGAAGTAAAACTTGATATGCTTTATTAGTTTAGTAAATAATTACGATTATTTTTTAATTGGAAGAGTAAAGAAGAAAGTACTTCCTTTGTTTTCTTTGCTTTCAACCCAAATGTTTCCTCCGTTTTTTTTCACAAGATTTTTGCACAGAATTAATCCAAGACCAGTACCTTTTTCTCTATTAGTGCCATAGGTTGAAAAAGAACTTTCTATTTTAAACAATTTGTCTATATTGTGTTCAGGAATACCAACACCATTATCTTTGACTGATATTTCAAGAAAATTACTTTCCTGTAATATTCTGGATGAAATATTTACTTCGCTGTCTTTTATAGAAAATTTAATAGAATTTGTAAGTAAGTTACGAATTACTGTTTTTATTGAACTTTTGTTTATTTCAACATTAATATTATCAATATTAGTAATTATTTTAATGTTTTTTTCGATAGCCCTTTCTTCAATTATATCTATTGAATTCTTTACTAAAGATTTTAAATTTACACTTTCGATTGAAAATTCCAAAGTGTTCATTTGTATTCTTGCCCATAGTAGCAAATCATCAAGTAAACGATTTGTTTTAATAGAAAGGCCTGTCAATATATGCAAATAATCAAGCTTTTCGTCATTGGTTATATCATAAAAATTTTCTTTAAATAGATCAAGTAACTGAGTAAAATTACCAACAGGTCCTTTTAAATCGTGAGCTATTATTGAAAAGAATACATTTTTAGTAGCATTTGCTTGTAAAAGATCTTTTTCTGATTTTACTAGAGCATCTACTGTCTTTTTTCTTTCTGTGATATCTTCCTTTACAGCAACATATTTTATTGTTTTTCCGTTTTCGTCAATAATAGGGGATATGGAAGCCAGTTCCCAGTAGTGTGTTCCGTCTTTACGTTTATTTAAAAATTCACCTCTCCAGGTATTACCTTTTGAAATGGTTTCCCACATTTCTTTATAATCTTCAGATTTGGTATGTTCTGTTTTTAAAATACTAGGATTTTTACCAACTGCTTCTTCAAAAGTATAACCTGTTACCTCGGTAAACTTAGGATTTACATATTCTATTAGTCCATTTGTATCTGTAATTACAATTGATGCAGGACTTTGCTTTACGGCTGTAGATAGTGAAAGGATTTCTTTTTCAATATCTTTTTTACTTGTGGTATCCCTAACTGCAACAACTCTGTACTCCTTGTTTTCAATTAATACATTTTTAACTTCAACTTCAGCAATTATAGTCGATTTATCTTTTTTAATTAATCTGACTTCATATGTTCCGGTAAAATGACTTTCAATATTTTTTCTTGTAAGTTCTCTGGAATCAGGATGAATAAATTGAAAAATATTTTTACCCTTTAAGTATTCTCCATTATAACCTGTCATTTTTTGCAGAGAAGGATTAGTATCAACAATTATTCCATTTTCGTGTATAATAATTCCTTCAATTGTAAGTTCTGTAAGTATTTTATATCTCGTCTGACTTTCTTCGAGTGCTTCTTCCGCTCTTTTCTTTTCAGAAATATCTTCTAAAATACCATCAAAATAAACTGGTCTACTATCCTTATTTTTAATTACTTTAACAGTATCTTTTACAACCAATGTTTTTCCCCTTTTGGTTTTCAGACATATTTCCTTACTAGAAGTTGTTTCTGGTTCTATTGAGAATGTTTTAATTTGGTAATCGCGTTCATTGCTATCGTTATACAAGTCTTGAACAGACATATTTAATAACTCATCAAGATTATATTCTAACATATTGGCAAGCGCCTGATTTGCATAAATAATATTACCATCAACACTTGTTCTGTAAATACCTACAGGTAAATGATCAGTTAGATTACTAACCGAATCTTTTTCCCTATTTAAATAATCACTATTTTTTTTATGATCTGACATAACAATAGATCAATTAATGTTATGTGATTTTACGAATATTTCAAGTAACGGTTTTAGCGTTTGTGTAAGAAATTGAACAGTTCACCAAAAAATTACATATAATAATAGTAAAATTATACTTAATAACCTATTAAGCAGGGAATTTTAAAATAAATGATGATCCTTTATTTATCTCAGAAATAACATCAATCTTTATTTTATGATAATCGCATATTTTCTTTGATAAGGCCAAGCCTAATCCGTAGCTGTCTTTTGTTTCATGTGAATTTTTAAAACGAGAAAAGATCTCTGGAATTTTATCTTTTGCTATTCCTATGCCTGTGTCTGTAATTTTAACAATAAATTGATTTGTTTGTTTTAAGGTTTCAATCTTAACAAATCCTTTATCAGTATATCGTATGGCATTATTTACAAAGTTGTAAAACAAGGTGAAAAGTAAATTTTCATTACCTTTAAAAATAAAATCTTTAGCTTTTAATTCAGATTTTAAGGTAAGTTCTTTAGCAGAGATGCGATCTTCAATTTCTTCAATTACATTTGTTATTGTATTATTAATATTTACTTTTTCTGTAAGTATATATTCTTCATTTTCAATTCTCGACATCATTAAAAGTGTGCGAACAAGATTTGTTAATCGGCGCAGTGTCTTTTTTGATTCAAAAATTTTTATCATATCAGCTTCCTGCAATTGCCCATCGTTAATGATATTATCAAGTTTGCTCTGAATAATACTTACCGGAGTAAGTAATTCATGCGATACATTACTAATATAATCACGCTCATCGTTAAATGCGGCTTCAATTTTTTGCATTAAGGAACTAATTATTTCATCAAGATATAAAAAATCGGATGTTGATGTTTTTACGGTTGAATAATTAAATGAAGTAGGATGATTCGTGTTTTTAAGTTTTTTAACAATCTTTTCAAACGGTTTAAGTAAATACTGTATAAAAGAAAGATCCAGAATAAATGTAAGTGAAATAACAACTATCAGGAAAATAAATGTAAAACGTTTCAGATTATATTGAAATCGATATATTGTTGAAATACTTTTACCAATCTCTATTAAATAATTATTATCGTTTTCGTGAATGGAATAACTTAAAACACGGTAATCCACGATTTCTTCTTCAATAACCCTTTGTGAAAATTCTATAACGTCAACTAATGTATCATGGTCAATAGGTTCGATTGAAATATATTCTTCTTTTAGGATATTATAACTTCCGAAAGTTTTAAATTCAGATTCCATATCAATGTAATTATCAATACCTAAACTATCAACAAGTTCAATAACCTGATCTAATTTATGAATTAAAACATTATCTGTATCGCGTATAGAAATTTCACTTACAAGGTAAGGTACTATTATTACTAATAAGGTAATAATAAGTGCTTTTGATAATGCATTAAATAGTGCAAGCTGGCTTTTTAATTTTAGTTTTGGTATTTTCATTGGATTTCAAATTTATAGCCGATTCCCCGAACTGTTTTTATCCAGTTTGTATCGTCGTATTCTGATAATTTTTTCCGAATATTTTTAATATGAACATCAATATAATTCGAATCATAATCATCTTCAAAAAATTCACCCCAAATATGTTCCGTTAATTGTAAACGATCTAAAATTCTGTTTTTATTTAATATCAGATAGCTTAACAACTTATATTCTTTTTTTGTTAAATTAATCGCATGATCATTATATTGCAAATGTTTTTTTGTTGTATCCAGAATAAAATCTCCAAACTGTATTTCTGCCATTTTTTGACCGAATTTTCTTCGAGTAATAGCTTGAATTCGTGAAAGAAGTTCTAACAATGAAAATGGTTTTGGTAAGTAATCATCTGCTCCTAAATCGAAACCTTTAATTTTATCTTCCAACTCACCTCTTGCTGTAATTACAATAAAATAGGCTTCAGAGTTATATTCTTTAGCTTCTTTAATAAGATCAAGACCATTATAATCGGGTAAACCAATATCGAGTAAAATAAAATCATACGGATTAACTGATATAAACTCAGATGCTTCGCTGCCTGTGTATGCTAAATCACAATTATATTCTTCTTTTTCAAGAAATTGTTTTATTTCTGATGCTAAACTTTTTTCGTCTTCTACAATTAAAATTCTCATTTATTTGAAAAATTTAGGAAATATGTTAATGAAACCATAAAGCCCGATTGATTTTCCCAGCCTAATAATTTATACTTATCTCCGGGAATTCTATACATCCATGAAAAAGAAAGATATGTACTACCAACTCCATAGCTAACTGGGATAAATATATCAAATGCTTCGTATGAAAATGAATTGGATGAAAATCCATTCATTCGTAAATTTATTGATGTATAATATTTTTCCAGAGGAGTCATACCTTCATAAATCCAGTAATCAGTACCAAATGCCAATGCTATAGATGGGTTTATTAAAAGCACATCATTTTCAAATAGAATTTTATCTATTTGTATTAATCTTGATAAGTTGATATCTAAAAAAGTATTATTTGTTTGAGCCATTAAATAAGATAAATCCATAGATAAATACAGTTTACCTACATCTACACCTGCTGAGAAATTTATGGAGTGATCGTAATTTAAACCTTCAAGCAAAGTATCACCTGAAAATTCATGTTTGCTATAATAAAGATCAATATCAAACCCATTATCAAAATATTTCTGAAATCCTGCTTCTACATCATATTCATATGTTTGGGTATTTGCATTGAAATAATTGGCATACGAACCACCAACATAAAGGCCTGTTTTATTTACATAAGAAAAGTTCGTAAAAAGTGTTGGAATTTTTTCGCTTACATAGGTTAGGTCGGTAACGTTGGCTAAATATTCAAGATTATTGTTTGTATAGCTTGCATTAATTAACAAAAAACTAAAATCGTTAACGGAAGTTGTATCTGCTGTTGTTTCACTTTCAGTTTGACTATTTGCATAAAAAGGGATTAGAATAAATAAGAATATAGATTTTAAATGGTTTAGTTTTAGAGAGTTCATAAAGTTTTCTTTTTTAATACAAAAAATCAGCCGGTATTTTTATTCGGTTGATTTGTGATTTACTGAATATAAACGTTAAAATCCCCGGAACATTTCCGGGGATTAAAAAATAATTATCTTCCTCCACCTCTTTTTTTAGTCACAGCTCCGCTGTTTCTTTTTGACATTTGTTTTGCATTTTTCTTTTGCATTTGTGTCTGTGTCTTTTGCGTCTTCTTAACCTGTTTTTGGGTTTTTTTCGCATCAGGAACAGCTTTTACATTATCTTTGGTCTGAGTTCTTGTTTGAGTTCTAACCTGATCGCCTGTTCCTTCTTCGGTTCTAATTTGCTCTCTTGTTTGAGTTCTAACCTGATCGCCTGTTCCTTCTTCAGTGCGTACTTGTTCTTTAGCTTGTGTTCTTACTTCTTCACCAATTCCTTCTTCATTTTTAACTTGTTCTTTAGCTTGAGTTCGCACTTGTTCGCCAATTCCTTCTTCTTCTTTAATCTGCTCTTTTGTTTGAGTTTTAGTTTGCTCTTTTACTTGAGCTTCAGTTTTTACTTCTTCTTTGGTTTGTTCTTTTACCTGGGTTTTTGTCTGTAATTGTTCTTGCTCTTTAATTTCTTCCTGAGCAAATCCTGCCATAGAAATTGAAAGGATTGCAACAATTGTTAGCGTTTTTTTTAAGTTCATAATTCCTCCTGTTGTTTAAGTTTGTAAGTTATTAATTTTCTTATAATCTAATCTCTATATTTGATTTTATTTCTTTTACAAATATATATATTGAACATGAAGTGAAAATGAAGAAAACGTATTATTGAAACAAAATATATAGTACTAACCTATATTAGAATAATCTTGGTCTTCTTTTTATTTCAATAACCTCGGTTACACCATCTCGAGTTATCTCTGCCAGATTATCGCATGTTCCGTCTCCATAATCTATAATAATCACTTCTTCGCCTTTCATTATTTCTCTAACACCTGAAACTATATACCTGAAACATCCTTCTTTGTTATCACGCACCAATGGAGTAGTTATTTCACAAGTTATTTCAGTTCCATCTGCAAGCGTAGAGTTTGAAGTACCTGTAATTTCAATAACATCATCATATTTATAATGAGTTTCAGATCCTTCAATAGCTTCGCGTATACGCTCTGCATGCCAGCTTATTGTTCCTGCTTCTTCAGCAAGAATTATAGAGCCATCTGAAATAATTTCACTTATACGATGCTGAGATTCGTTGATGTAACGATATACATATTTATTTCCTAAGATCTGATTGTCATCAACAAAATAATTTTCGAATGAGAATTCAATTTCAGTTTCCCCATCACCCCAGTAAGATCCATAATGGTTAATGTAAATTTTACCACGGCGCTCGCGTCCATCATTACATAAACAGTTTTCTTCGCCAAAATCAATAGTAACAAACACTGAATCTTCTTCGTAAATACGAGTAACAACAGCGCAAGGACTTAAGCGGTTATAATTACCAATACCATCATTTTCAAAAGCGGATTTGGTTGATGTGTTGTCCAGAAAATCAACTGCTTCATCTCCAAGATCTTCAACTTCATCAAACATCTCGGATGCGTACGATTCATTAATAATATCCGAATTTTCATCAACAGTACTCACATCTTCATTCTTTTCACATGAAATAAAAAATACAGTAGCCATTAAAATTGCAAATACTGTAAAAAACCTGTAAATGGTTTTTGTTTTGTTTAAAAATTGTGCTTTCATAGTTTTGATTTTTTGTTAATAATAAATTGAATGTTTGTATTCATTTCTATTTCTGAAAACAAATCTATTGAGTTAAAATGAAGTGAAAATGAAGAAATTCTTTTTTGGTTTATTTTTAATGAAATTATTCTTTAAATTTGAGTAAACATTAAAACATTAAAACATGAAAAAAATTATCTATTTAATTGCATTGATCAGTTTTATTGGTTTTGTATCATGTGGAAGTTCATCTGAAAAGGATAAATCCTCAGAAAAAAAAGAATTAAGTGATGAAATTAATGATTGTGATGACTTTTTGGCTCATTACGAAGAGTGGGTTAATGATTATGTTAAAGTAATTGACGATTATTTTAATAATCCTGGAGATGAAACAGTGGCTACACGTTATATGGAATTAATGCAGGAAGCAATGACCTGGAGTACTAAATGGATAGCACTTGCAGATTGTGCTGATGATGAAGAATATGAACAGAAGTTTGAAGATATTTCCAAAGAAATAGAAGAAAAACTTAAGGAAATAGGTTTATAGAAAACTTCTGTAATAAATATTATAAAAGACAGTTTACAAAATAGTGAGCTGTTTTTTATTTAAGATAAATACATATAAGCAATAAATTGAGAATTAGTGGGTTAATTAGAGAATAAATACCAATATGACATGAGAAAGTTTTTAATTTTATTTTTGTTAGCATTATATAGCTTAAATGGATTAACACAATCAAAAGTTAATGAGCTAAACTTACTTATTATTAATAATAAATACACGGAGGCTTTACGGTTAAGTGAAGAATTAATCAATAAATATCCTGATAATGCTCAATATTACTACCAGCAATCTATAGTATTTAAATTATTATATAAATTTCCACAAGCAATTAGTTCAATTAAAAAAGCCGTAGACTTAGATTCTACTAATTGTGATTATTTAGCTGAATATGGAACTTTGCTTTCAAAAAAAGGAAATGACAAGGAAGCTGTAAAAATATTTAAACAGGTATTAATAGCTGATTCTTTAAATATATATTCTGGAATATGGTTAAGTAACTATTATTTAAAAGAAAAGGAGTATGAGAAAGCAGAAAGAATACTTTTTAACTTATATTCAAATGATACAACAAATGGATATTTTGCAAGAAATTTAGGACTCTGTAGTATAAAACTAAAGGATAAAAGGGAAGCAATTAAATGGTTGAAAAAAGCGATACAATTAGATAGTACTGATATTAAATCATACGAGTATATTTCTCGGGTTTACACAGCAATAGAAGAATTTGATTTAGCAATAGAATATTTAAATAAGGCTTTACAAATTGAATCCAGTAAAGAATTATATGTTCAAATTGGTGATATTCATGTAATGAGAAATCATAACTTTAGAGCAATACCCGCATATTTAGAGGCTTATAGTTTAGATTCCAATGATGAATTTCTTGCCAAAAGTATTGGTGTAAGTTATTATAGAATAAAAAAATTCGAAAAAGCAAAACAGTATTTAGATATTGCAAATTCTGAATTAGTTGATTTGCAAATATTTCAGCATCTCGGCTTTATACATTCAGAAATGGGGCATATAGATTCAAGTACATATTTTTATAAGGAAGCCCTTACATTATTGAAAACTGATAATCACAGTATTTTTTCAATTAAAGAAAGTATTGCTAAAAATTATTATGCTTTAAATGATTTTGATAGAGCAATAGAACTATATAGAGAAGCACTGGAATTAGATCTTAACGATGAGTACTATACAATATATGAAAAGAATAAAGTAATTATTGATATTGCAGCTATATATCAGGATAAATTAGATGATAAATTAAAAGCTATTGAATACTATGAAAAGGTTATTGAGCCTGAGATTGCAATTAACAAAAGTTATTATACATACGCTCAGCAACAAATAACAAAGCTTAAAGAAGAATTGTTTTTTGAGGGTAAATATTAATTAATAACCAATAATTCGTCAACTAAGCTTCCTTCTTCATTAAATATATGCGAGTATTTCCCTAATTCGTAATTTGAATTCTTAATAAAAATATCAAGAATTACCTCTATTGATAATTCCGGAGTTTTAAGACTTTCAATATAAATTACAACATTATCTAACTTTATTCCAAGATCATCAGCTAATGTGTTTACCGGAAATTCATGTTTTAATGTGTGGTCTCCTTTTTTAGAAAAGGTTTCATAAAGCATACTCTGAAGGCTTATTATAGTCTCATCGATTAACTCGGTTTTGCTTTTTTGAGCAAAAACCAAACTTTCAATTGCTGCACTTTCCATAGCTAAGTTTTTAGGGTAAAAAATATTTATAGTATTCTTGTGGAAGAGAGTAAAATAGAATGCCTAAGTAATACGTAAATTTACATGATTTATTATGCGATGTCAAAAAAAAACCTGCTAAATATTTAGCAGGTTTAATTATGAAAAATAATTTTTCTAATTAATAAGGTTTTCTGCATATTGCAGTCCTCTATTTATAAACTCTTTTGTGATTTTTCCTGTAGGATCAACAGTTTCATAAATTCGTTCAGGAATTTCAAGTTTTTCTAAACGGAAACCTTCACGCATTTTAAATTTATATTTATTTAAATGAATTTGTTTTCCAATTTCGTGAAGTTGTTTTTCATCGTAATTAAAACCAAGTAGTTTAATAGATTCACTTACCAGATCTAAGCCGTATATTCCACGCGCAAAGAAACACACAGCAATACTCGAAAGTATTTGTCTAATAGCCTCTTCATCCAAAAGTTTATCAACAACTTGTTCCGGACTCAAATCTACTTTTACCAAGTCTTTTTGATCAACGGAATATCCTCCGTTATCCAGATGGCTATGTCGTGCACCAATTAAGAATCCGAGATAACCGGCTGGTCCAGTATGATAACCCGGCATTTCGTTTTTACCGAATTGCATTGCAAATTCTTTTCCACCATATACTGAAGATGCGTAGCTTACTCCTCTGGAACAAGCTTTTAGGAAATCTGTTGTAGGTTTCGAAATATATTTAACTAATTTGATATATCCTTCTGCATCGCCCCAACTTATGTTAATATTATTAATATCTTCTTTTGTAATTTTGTTTTTTTCTAACATTTCGGTTATCCAAGCAAGTACAACACCCATACTCATTGCATCAACACCAACTTGTTCAACAATATCAATTAATTTAAGTAAGGCTTTTGGTTCGGTAATTCCAACCATAGTTCCCAATGAATAAATCAATTCGAAATCATAACAAACAGGAGTAGTTTTATAAAAATAAGGATCGTCGTCATATGGTTCTCTAAGATATGCAAGATGGATACACGCAACCGGACAATGAGCACATGCTACACGGCGTGCTAAATGATGTTTTGCTATTTCTTCTCCGGTAACAGGTTCAATAGAATCCGTTGAACTCATTTGAAGGTTTTTTACAGGCAAGGCTCTTGCAGAATTTAATGATTTAATATTTATAGCAGTTCCAACATCATGATATTTCTTCATTAATGGCGATTCAGTTGCCATATTGTATATTTTATCATACATAGCCCGGTATGCCTTCTTGTTTGTTACTTCAATCATCTGTTTTCCCGAAATAACTAACCCTTTAAGCATTTTGCTTCCAAAAATGGCACCTAATCCTAATCGCCCAAAATGACGGTAAGTTTCGGTTGTTACATTAGCAAAAGTTGACATGTTTTCACCCGCCAAACCTATTCTGAAAATAGCTCTTAAACCTTCGCCACCTTCTGTCTGACGCATTACTCTTGCTGCTATTGAGCCATCTTTCATTCCCCAAAGCGTGGTTGCGTTTTTAAATAAAACTTTACCATTACTAATTGATAAGTAAATTGGGAGTTCACTTTTGCCCTTTATTACAATTGCTCCATATCCAGCCATTCGAATAGCTATTGCACTTCTTCCTCCTGCATGACTTTCTCCTAAATCGCCAGTATGCGGAGATTTAAACATAGCACAAGTTTTCGATGCTAACGGAAAAGCTCCGGTTAACGGACCAACAGCAAATATTATAGGTGATTCGGGAGCAAAAGCATCAATCCCTTCAGGACATTCTTCTAATAATAGTTCTGTTGCTACTCCGGTTCCTCCAAGGTATTTTTCAAAAAGATCTTTTCTGTCTTTTACAAAAGATTTCTTTTTTGTCAGATCAATATATAAAACCTTTGATAAAGTATCATTCTCCATCATGACTAACTCCTTTCTTATCTTTAATTAATTCAAGTACTTCATAAGGGCAATATTCAACACAATAGCCACATTGCACACAAATTACAGGTTTGTCATCTTGTTCGTTCCAAAATACTGCATCAATAATACATGCATCTTTACAAAGGCCACATCCAATACATTTCGATGAGATTAATCGAACACCCCCACCTTCTTTAGGAACAAGAGCTCCGGTTGGGCATACATTGGCACAAGGAGGATTTTCACAGGATCGACAAACTATTACAGTATAGCCACGAGATATTCCTCCAGCAGATTTAATGCCAATACAGGTATTTGATAATCCTGCATTTCCGCTTCTTCTTGAGCATGCAAACATACAGCTCTGACATCCAACACATCGCATTGCATCTTTAACAGCAAGTTTCATAAGCAATTATTTTTGAGTAGTAAAAACCAGAGTACTAAATAATAAATAAAAATCAGATAAATTGCTAAGGAAATCAAGGATAAGTCAACAAAATTGAGCAAAAAAGAAGAATAAAATCCCTCAATGACTAAATATAGTAACATCTTATTTAATTATTGTTTTAATCTTATTCCTATATTTTGTAAATTTAACAGACTAAAAAATTGATTTTTATGAAATTAAATTTAATTGAGAAATTTATTCTGCTATCATTAGATTCTAAAAAAGGGAAATTCCTGATTGATGCCATGTCATTAAACTACGGTATTGCTGGTGCAATTCTTTTAGAACTTTCAGAAGAAAAGAAAATATCAATAATAAATAAGCGATTGACAATTTCAAATTTTAAATTAACTGGCGATAAAGTAATTGATGCTTCCATAAAGCTTATTAATGATTCAAAGAAAAAGAGAAAAATAAAATACTGGGTATATAAAATTGGGAATAAGTCGTCAGGCTTAAAAAAGATGATTTTAGATAATCTTAAAAATAAAAAAATTGTAAAGATCACATCTAAAAAATACTTTTTCAGATTAATAACAATCTACAGATATCCCATTATTAATAATACTTATTTAGAAGAATTGAAGAAGGGAATAAAAGATATTGTATTAGAAAATAAAAAGACTGATCTAGCAGGATTGCTATTATTGAGTTTAATGAATAGTTGTAAGTTAACCCGCGTGTTGTTTATGAATAAAAAAGAACATAACGCTGCAAGAAAACGAATAAAGGAGCTTACAAAGGATGTTGAAATTTCAAATGAAGTTAGTCAAACCCTAAAAGAAATACAAGCTGCAGTTATAGTTGCAACTTCTTCGGCTGTTATTGGTTCAGCTTCAAGTTGATTGTAATATTCAATATCAGATTTTATTAGAAAAGCACCAAGTATCTTTTAAGCTTTAACTTTTAAATGTCTCAGTTGCATTACTAATGTAAATCCGGCTAAAACAAAGAAAATTACACCTGTCAATAATATTGCAGATTGTAGACTAACTTTATCTGTTTGCCATCCTATAAAAGGGCCTATTATGGCAAAGAAAATTCTAATAACAAAGTTTCGTACCGATAATACTGTTGCTCTTACATCGGAATCACAAAGTTGATTTATATAATCCTTTAATATCGGAGTAGCAAATCCTCTGAATACATAAAATATAAACAGAATTAATAAACCCCAATAACCTATAATCTGACTTAATGCTATAAAACCTAAAGGAATAATTATAGAAATCAGAATTAGTGAGTTTGGTTTCTTAAATTTAGATTCGATTTTATATGCGTAAAGAGCTACAGCTCCAACAGTAATATTTAAAACGGGCCATATAATACCAAAATAAAACAAAGGTATTTCAATTAACAATAAGTATTTCTGCACAACCAATGTAGCCATTGTTAATGTGGCAGCTCCAATAATGGAGGAATGAAGAATATTCCAACGTAACTCTTTATTAATATAAAGAGAATCTTTCACAATTCTAAGAATATACTTAAATCCAAAATTTAAGGCTATTATTTTTCGTTTAGGTTCATATAATGATAATGCAGCTGGTATTGCAATAAATGCTACGCCAGTTTGAACAATATATGGAAAACGCAAACTTATACCCACAAGAACACCTCCAGCAATTCCAGCAAGAGTTTCCGATAAATTCCCTAGTGATATTATTCGTCCTTCATATTTTGTGTATTCATCCTTTCTTCCAAGGTCATCTAAGGTATCGTATAACATTGCTGAATCTGCTCCAGAAATTAAACTTTGACCAAATCCTAAAATAATTTCAGCAATTATAAATCCAATTAGTCCGTATGAAATACTATATGTAAAGAATCCAATGAATCCTAAAATAGAACCAATAATTAAAGTTTTTTTTCTTCCCAATACATCTGCTAAATAACCCGATGGGATTTCTAAAACAACAATAGAAATTGAATAAATAGCTTTAAGAATTGCAATCTGACCAAATGTTAAACCATTATCTTGATAAAAAGGAATCATAAATGGCATGAATAGCATAAACCACTTTGCTATTTTTATTAGATAAAGCTTAAGTATATTTGATTTTAGAGATTTATTCATAGTTGTAAATAATGGCGCAAAGATAAATTAGAAATCAATAGAAATAAAGAAAAAATACTGCTTTAAGTCTTCTACGAGTTATTGATTTTATTTTTTATTTAAATAATTTGATTTTTATGTTTAAAAGTATGAAAGAAATGTATCCAAATATTTTAAATATTGTAAATTTGTTACTTTAATTCATATAAAACACTTTAACTATGGGAATGACACTAATCGAAAAAATTATCGCGAATCACTCAAATCAGGATACCGTAAAACCTGATGATATTGTGGATATTAGGATTGACGCAAGAGCAGCCCGTGATTTTGGCGGAGCAAATGTGGTAAAAAATATTATCGATAATAATTTAAATATAGATGATACCTCAAAAACATTTTTCACATTCGATTGTAACCCAACAGGCTCGGATCAGAAATATGCTGTTAATCAACAAATTTGCAGAGATTTTGCTCGCGAACGTGGAATTAAAGTTTACGATTTAGAAAACGGTATTGGAACACATATTCTAATTCATGACGGACTGGTATATTCAGGTGCTACATCGGTTACAACAGATTCTCACGCTAATATTTTAGGTGCTGTTGGTGCATTTGGCCAGGGAATGGGTGATAAGGATATTGCTGCATCATGGAGTAATGGTAAAGTTTGGTTTAAAGTACCAAAATCTGTTAAATTAAATATTAACGGAAAGCGTCCAAATGGTTTATCAGCAAAAGATATTGTTCTTAACTTACTGAACAAATTTGGTGCAAATACTTTATTAAGTTATTCTATCGAAATTTATGGAGAAGATATCGATAAATTATCTCTCGACGAAAGAATTACAATTTCTTCTATGGCTACAGAAATGGGAGCAATTATTATCTTATTTACACCAAACGAAGAAATTCTTAAATACAGTGAAGAACGTTCAGGTAAAAAAATAGATCTTGTTAAAGCAGATTCAAATGCTAATTATGATCAGGTAATCGATCTTAATTTTGAAGATTTTGTTTCGCGGGTTTCTCGCCCAGGGAAACCTCATGATGCTGTTGATGTAAATATTGTTAAGAAAGTAAAAATTGATTCTGGTTTTATAGGTAGCTGTACAAATGGTCGATACGAAGACATGAAAGCTACAGCAGATGTATTAAAAGGAAATAAAATTGCTCCGGGTGTTGTTCTTAAAATAGTTCCTTCAACAAACGAAGTTTGGGAGCAATGTTTAGATAATGGCTTGATTAAAATTTTTAAAGATGCAGGTGCTCTTGTTTCTAATGCTGGATGTGCTGGATGTGCAGCTGGTCAGGTAGGGCAGAATGGAAAAGGAGAAATAACAATAAGTACAGGAAACAGAAACTTTCCCGGGAAACAAGGTAAAGGTGAAGTGTATTTAGCATCACCGGCTGTTGTTGCAGCATCGTCTGTAGCTGGTTATATTACTACTCCAGATGATATTCCTGATGAACCTGCTACTTTCGATAATTTATTAAAACCTCAAACGAAATCAGGAAAAAAGGAAAAAGAAACAAGTAATGATAATCCTAAATTCCTGGAAGGCAGAGTGTGGTATATTAAAGAAGATGATATAGATACGGATATGATTTTTCACAACCGATATTTATCAATTACAGATATTAACGAAATGGGACAATATACTTTCGATAATCTTAAAGGTTACGAAGATTTTGCTAAACAAGCAAAACCAGGCGATATTGTTGTTGTACAAAAGAATTTTGGTAGTGGAAGTTCTCGTCAACAAGCTGTTGATTGCTTTAAAGCATTAGGTGTTCAGGCTATAGTTGCTGAATCTTTTGGTGCTATTTATGAAAGAAATGCTATAAACGCTGCATTCCCAATAGTAAGATACAATTCTCTTAATGATATCGATCTTGAAGATAAAGATACAATCAAAATAAATCTGGAAACTGGAGAAATTATAAATACTAAAAATAACAAAACAATTAATGCAGAACCTTTCTCTGATGTTCAAATGGAAATATATCAGAATGGAGGATTGTTTTAGCTTGTTTAATTAAGAATTTTAAATTAATAATTCTGAATTCAGAATACTGTATTCTTATTAATAAGAATTGTTGTTCTAAAGTTTAAATCGAAATCAAAAAAAGTAAAATATGAGCCCAAAAACTTTTGTAGAAAAAATATTTGATGCTGATTGTGGAAGCATAGTATTTAAGAAACCTGATATAGTATTAACGCATGATAATACAGCAAGTATAAAAAAGACATTTGAGAAAATGGGTGGAGGTAAAGTAGCTGATCCTAATCAATTATTAATTGTTTTAGATCATAATGCGCCGCCAACAAACGCAAAATTAGCAACTCAGTACCAGGAAGTTCGTGATATAGTAAAAGAACAAGGTATTGATAAATTTTATGATGCAGGTAAAGGTATTTGTCACCAAATAATGTCGTATCATGCCGAACCAGGAATGGTAATAGTAGGTAGTGACAGTCATACATGTACAGCAGGAGCATTTAATGCAATGGCTGCAGGAATTGATAGGACTGAAGCAGCAGGTTTATGGAAACGAGGCGACACATGGTTTCGTGTTCCTGAAACAATGAAAGTTACTTTAAAAGGTAAATTAAATCCGGGAGTTTATGCCAAAGATATTTCTTTATGGATTATTGGTATGATAAATTCAGATGGAGCTGATTATATGTCAATTGAGTATCATGGCGAAGGAGTAAAGACCTTAACAATTTCTCAACGAATGACATTAGCTAATTTAGCATCAGAAATGGGAGCTAAGAACGCAGTATTTCCTGCTGATGAAGTTTTAGCTGAGTTTTATGGTAAAGATTCAGTTGAAGGTGTTTGGGCTGACGAAGGAGCTAAATATGCAAAAGAAATAGAAATTGATTTAAACGATATTTATCCTTTGGTTGCTGCACCACATCATGTTGATAACGTAAAAGCAGTTTCTGAAGTACAAGGTACTAAGCTACATCAAGGTGTTATTGGAACTTGTACAAACGGTCGTTTAGAAGATATGCGTATTGCTGCAGAAGTTTTAGATGGTCAGAAAATCGCTGAAGGTTTTCAGTTATTAGTAATACCTGCTTCACAAAAGATCTATTTACAGATGATAGAAGAAGGTCTAATAACTAAATTAATTAATGCAGGTGCAACGGTTTTAAGTTCATCGTGCGGACCATGTTTAGGTACAGGGCAGGGAATACCAGCTGATGGTTTTACAGTAATTTCTACGGCTAATAGAAACTTTAAAGGCCGTATGGGAAATAAAGAATCTGAAATTTATTTAGCTTCTCCAGCAACAGTTGCTTATAGTGCAATTAAGGGTGAAATTGCAGATCCTAGGGGTGAAAAACATAATGATAAGTTCCCTTATAAGAAAGAGTCAACATCAACTGTAGAAATTGCCGCTGACGATAATCGAAAATTAGGAGATATCTGGAATTATGTTGATGCAGATAATATAAATACCGATCAAATGTTTGCAGGAAACCTAACATATAATGTTTTGAGTTCAGATGCTGAAGCTATTATGCCACATTTATTCGCAGGGTTTGATGAAAATTTCCCAAAAAGTGTAACTGCTGGTGATATCGTTATTGCTGGAGAAAACTTTGGGTGTGGTAGTTCACGAGAGCATCCTGCAGTAGGCTTAGCACATGCCGGAGTTAAAGCTGTAATTGTTAAATCATCAAATAGAATTTTTTATAGATCATGTATAAATCAAGGATTAGCTTTAATTGTAAATCCTGAAATAGTAGATACATATAAACCTGGCGATAAGGTAAACATTGATTTCAATAATGGTGTAGTTAAAGTAGGAGATAAAGAAATTAAATTTGCTCCACTTCCTGAAAAACTGATGGAAATTATTGAAAAGAAAGGTTTAGTAAACTGGATGAAATCTGAAGGATAGTTTTTTATTATTGATAATTTTAAACAGAAAGTCATACTGAACGTGTCGAAGTATGACTTTTCTTATGTAAAATCTTTAAAAAACTGGTTATAAATTTTCTGATTAAAGATATTTTTATATTTTTGCAACGCTAAAAGATATTGGTCTCGTAGCTCAGTTGGATAGAGCAATAGCCTTCTAAGCTATGGGTCGCAGGTTCGAATCCTGCCGGGATCACTAAAAATAGCAAAAGCCATTACAAATTGTAATGGCTTTTTTTATTGTTATAGTTAATCCCCTAATTTGAAATCTGCCTAAATTTTGATAACTTGTGAAAAGAATAAGGAGTTAAAAATCAGTTAAAACCTATTTATATGGCAAATATCCTGCTTAAGTATTTAGAAGATAGATACAAACATCATATTCCAAATGAAAAAGTTAAATCACCAGGACCTGTTATAACAATTTCGAGATATTTTGGTTGTCCTGCAAATATGTGTGCTAATGATTTAGCAGATTTATTAACTGAAATGGAAGAAACTCAAGATAAACCATGGAAAGTTATTAACAAGGAAATTTTGGAACAAGCTGCAAAGGAATTAGGATTAACACCCGAAAAAATTGAGTTTGTTTTCAAATTTGAGAAAAGGAGTGCAGTTGATGAAATTTTAGAGGCTTTATCAAGTAAATATTATAAAAGTGAAAGAAAAATAAAAAATACAATTTGTGAAGTAATACGCTCCATAGGAGAAAGAGGAAATGTTATTATTGTTGGTAGGGCAGGTGTTGCTATTTTAAAAGATATACCTAATTCACTTCATGTTAAATTAATAGCTCCTTTAGATTATAGAGTAGATGGTGTAAGTCGTCGTCATCAAATTTCTCATACTAAAGCAAGAAAATTAACTTTAGAGATGGATAAGAATAGGTCACAATTAAGAGCGGAATTTGCAGGAATAAAGATGGATTTAGTTGATTATGATCTAATTTTTAATTGTCAGGCTTTAAAATCTGAAGAAATTGTGAAGTTAGTTAGTAAGGCTGCGAAAATAAAGGGCCTTGTTTAAATTATAAACAATTATAAATTAAAAGTCCGGTGATTAGCCGGACTTTTTTTATCTATGCAAAATTTAAACAAAATAAACCAATGTGAGTTAATGGTAATGCATAGAAAAAGAGGGAAGTAATTTACTTCCCTCTTTTAGATAACTTATTGTTTAATAAATTGTTTAACTAGTGGTTCTTTTTCATCTTCAATTGAAATGATGTATAAACCAGTAGGTAATTCAGAAATATCTACTTCTTTTTCACTACCATTCATCTCAAGTGTTTTTACTAAAGTACCAACCGTATTGTAAATGTTTATTCTTCCAACTCTATGTCCATTAATAACATCTACATTAATAAATGTACTCGCTGGATTTGGATAAATATTAACAGTTGATCTACCGTTTCCACTTTCATTAACACTTAGAGGAGTAGCAGCAAAACCATAAACTGAAGCAGGTAGACAGAAGTTAGTTACATCTGATGATGTAAATGAACCTCCTGATGCTAATACTGATCCTCCAGTAACTTCTAATGTATATGACCCATTTCCGTAAGAACAGCAAATGCCATCACCGTAAGAATCTAAAATAGTGAAATCA
Organism: Bacteroidales bacterium; assembly: GCA_030668615.1. GTDB lineage: Bacteria > Bacteroidota > Bacteroidia > Bacteroidales > UBA12077 > UBA12077. The sequence goes on from DAOUTQ010000005.1 coordinate 20,269, forward strand.
TAACAATCATCAGCTAAGTCATTAATTGGAATAACAAGAGTTGATCCATCAGCTTGTGACCCGTAAGTACCACCTGAAGCAACAGTTGATCCACCATTATTCTTCAATGTCCAGCTTGTTTCTTCTGGATAGTTGTCAAATGTAATAGTTAATGTTAAATCAGTACCTGTTGGTGTTGATCCAGTAGTTACACTTATATTATCAATAGCGAAATCACTTCTATAACTATTTGCTGTTGTAGCAACATAACGAAGCTGAACAGAAGTGCCATAGTAAGAACTTAAACTAACAGATGCATCATACCAAGAATTTCCTTGGTCTCCAGACTTTGTCCATAATGTAGTCCATGAAGTTCCATCGGTACTAGCTTGTAAATTAATTGTTCCCATACTTGATCCATACATATGATAAGCAAAATTGAAACTTGCATTATCTTCTGCTGTAAGATCGAAACAAGGGCTATTTATGGTAGCCACTTTACTTGGATAATTTGGACTTGAAGATTCAACATATATATAATACGTTCCTTCGTCAGCAGATGATGGACCTGTGCTTGATGAAGGTGTTCCATTTGCATCAACTGCCCAATCAAAATCATCACTTACATCTTGCGTCCAAGCACCTATTCCACTTTCAAATCCTTCAGAATAAGGGTAAGAAGTTATACCACCAGTACATCCACCACCTGTTTGATCATCAGTTGTAACATTTAGTGTTGAACTTGTAGCTGAAACATTTCCTGCAAGGTCTTTAGCTTTAACAGTCATTGCATATGTTGTCGAAGCAGTTAATCCTGTAATATCTGCAGATGTTCCTGTAACAGAACCTATTAAACTACCATTTTGATATACATCATAACCAGTTACACCAACATTATCAGTTGAAGCATTCCATGCAAGTGTAAAAGAAGTTTGAGTTATACTTGAAGATACTAAACTTGTTGGAGCTGTTGGAGCTTCTGTATCAGGAGGAGTTGCTGTAGTTACATTTAATGTTGAACTTGTAGCTGAAACATTTCCTGCAAGGTCCTTAGCTTTAACAGTCATTGCATAAGTTGTTGAAGCAGTTAATCCTGAAATATTTGCAGATGTTCCTGTAACAGAGCCTATTAAACTACCATTTCGGTATACATCATATCCTGTAACACCTACATTATCACTTGAAGCATTCCAACTTAGTGTAAATGTAGTTTCTGTAATACTTGATGAAGATAAACTTGTTGGAGCAGTAGGAGCTTCAATGTCAATTACTTCACCGAAAGTTACTGTATAATCTTCAACTTCACCATAAGTAAAAGTTTCACAAGCAGTTTGAGCTGCGTTATATTTCATTGAAACTCTCATTCTGGTTGTTCCAGTAGCAGTTGAAAGAATATTCATTGTTCCTGTAACTGTAGAACTACTCATTGATCCAGGATCAAATGCAAGTTCACCAGCATCATCAAAATCTTTATCATTATTATAATCAATCCAGATTTTCCAGTACTCATTATATGATGAGCTTCCGAAACCAGGTGTTAATGAAATACTAACTGCAGAACCAGCTTCTAATGTAATGTTTTCAGATGTGAAATCAGTATATGCAGCACCGTTTGATGAATTAGAATAAGCTCCAACTTGAACTTCTGAAATCCACTCATATGAAAAATCGTTACCTTTTGACTCACAATATGTAGCAATAATCTCATCTGTAGTTATTGAAACAGAATTACTTGCGCCTGATTCGTTACCAGCTGCATCTTTAGCTTTTACATAAAATGAATATGTAGTTGATGAAGAAAGTCCAGTAACTGTAGAAGATGTGTTTGATGATGTAGTTAAATAACTACCATTTCTATAAATATCATAACCTGTAACACCAATATTATCAGTTGCAGCATTCCAGTTAAGAACAACTGAATTTTCTGTAACATTTGATGATGCAAGTCCGGATGGAGTAGTTGGAGCTTCTGTATCAACAACAACAGATCCACCTAAAGAAGCAAAAGCATTTATTCTTCCACTACCTAATTTACCAATGTAAGATGGGTTTTGAGAATCAATGTTATCGGCATTGTCAACAATACGATCAAATACCTGTTGTGGAGTAATATTTCCTTCAAAACGAGAAATAATAAGTGCAGCTAACCCAGAAACATGAGGACAAGCCATTGATGTTCCTTGCATAACACCATATGCATTGTTTGGATACGTACTATGTATTGCAGTAGGATCATAATTACTTGAAATTAATTCACCACCTGGAGCAGCAACATCTACCCAAGTATCATAATTAGAATAATAAGATCTTTCATCATTACAATTAGTTGCAGCTACCGCTAAAACATTATCGTAACAACCAGGCCACCATTGTCCGCTTGAACCATCGTTACCTGCTGCGAATATAACAATACCACCGTCCATTGGAGCTGATGAAGAACCAGCTTCTGCAATAAAGTAATCTATTGCATCAAGAACTGCTTGGTCAACTACACCAACTGAAGTGTAACCCCAGCTATTCTGTGAAATAACAGCACCATTATCAGCTGCGTAAGTATAAGCTTCTTCAAAACCACCAGTGCTTTGAGCAAATACATTACATGACATGATTCTAACACCATCGTTACTTCCTGAACCACCAGCAACACCAGCAACACCGATACCATTATTTGTTTCGGCTGCAACTGTTCCAGCTACGTGAGTTCCATGATCACCAACATAAATTTCACCTTTATCATCACCAAAATTGTAACCATAAATGTCATCTACATAACCGTTGTTATCATCATCAACATTATTTCCAGCAATTTCACCTGGATTAACCCACATGTTTCCTGCTAAATCAACATGATCCCAATCTACACCACCATCTTCAATAGCAACAATAACATTTGAACTACCAGTTTCTAATGTCCAAGCTTCTAATAAACTGATGTCATCACCAACTGTACCACCGTTTTGACCAGTATTTTCATAATGCCATTGATCAGAAAAATTAGGATCATTAGGAGTTCCTGTAAGTGACTCAGTTTGAGGAACACTTCTTAATTCTGCTTTATATTCAGGATTTGCATGCTCTATGTCAGCAGAATTCATAAACTCTTTTGCTAATTCAACAGGCATAGCTTTGGTATTATACTCAACTTTGTACCAAAGATGTAATCCGTATTCTCTGTGTTTTGCTTCATTTATACCAGCATCTCTAAAAATACGAGTGTATTTTACAGCACCATATTTTTGGTTTAGTTTATCGATACTTGCGATTCCGGTTTGAACATAGCCTGCTTTTGCATCAGCAGCAAGTTCTCTTTTTGAACTTGTTTTCTCAACTAAAATGTCAAGTTGTTTTGTTCTTGCTTCCTTAAATTTTACTTTAAGTACTCCATCCAGAACTTCAGGGTTCTGAGCAAACGAAATACTACCAATAAAAGTTAATGCAATTAGTAGAGTAAAAAGTCTCTTCATAGTAAAATGGTTTAGGTTAATAAATTAAATTTAGTAAATAGAGTTTTTTATAATGATCCGCAATTTATAATAAAAAAAGACTTTTTTATCTCTTAACCGATGAACGACAATTTCCTTCATACGAAAAACGGCTTTCAACATATTTTATAATTTTGTTAATTATTTATTAAGTTTAGATTAAACGATTTGCGTTTTATGATATCTATACATCATTACTAATTAAATGAAAATAACATGATTAAAAGAAAACTAATATTTGCTTTTGTAATGCTTTTCTTTGCATTTACAAGCTCTTATTCACAAACTGAGGAAGTAAAAAATGGTTATGAATTTAAAACCTTGAAAGAAATAAAAACAACTTCCGTTAAAGATCAGCATAGATCTGGAACATGTTGGAGCTTTTCGGCTTTATCATTAATGGAAACAGAAATGATCAGAAATGGAAAACCTGAAATTGATCTTTCTGAGGCGTGGGTAATTAGACATTCATATTCTGATAAAGCCGTGAAATATGTTAGAATGAATGGTTACCTTAATTTTGGTGGTGGTGGAGCATTTCATGATGTTACAAACTGTATAAAAAAATATGGAATTGTTCCAGAAGAAGTTTATCAAGGTCTTAATTATGGAACAGATAAATTTGTGCATGGTGAAATAGATGCCGTATTAAAAGGGTATGTAGAAAATGTGATTAAAAATAAGAATAGAGAGTTAACACCAGCATGGCATAATGGTTTTAATGGTATTCTTGATGCTTATTTTGGAGAAATACCTGAGAAGTTTACTTATAAAGGAATGGAATATACTCCAAAATCATTTGCGAAGGAATATGTTGGAATCAACCCTGATGATTATATAGAGGTTACCTCTTATACTCATCATCCTTATTACAGTCAGTTTGTATTTGAATTGCCTGATAATTGGGCTTTTGGATTAATCTATAATGTAAAATTGGACGAGTTAGTTGAAATAATAGACAACGCTATTAATAATGGATATTCTGTAACGTATGGTGGGGATGTAAGTGAAAAGGGTTTCTCATGGAAACATGGGATTGCAATTGTTCCTGATTTAGATGTTGAAGAAACAGCAGGATCTGATAAAGAACACTGGACAAATTTGACTAATAAAGAAAAAGAAAAAGTTCTTTATTCATTTGAAGAGCCAGTAAAAGAAGTTGAAATTACAATTGAAATGCGACAGAAAGCATTTGATAATTACAGAACCAGTGATGATCATGGAATTCATATCGTTGGAATAGCTGAAGATCAAACTGGAAATAAATTTTATAAAATAAAGAATAGCTGGGACGTTGATAATATCTATGACGGATATTTATATATGTCAGAAGCTTTTTTGAAATATAAAATTAATAATATTATGGTACACAAAAATGCTGTACCAAAGGAAATTGCTAAAAAATTAGGTTTATAAGAATTTAAATTAGCATATGCGACCGTCGTTGATTTACCAACGACGGTTTTTTATTGGAAACTGATTGTAAATGAAGTTTTAAAACCTAATTATGCTTGTACTGCAAAAGTCATATTTTTCATTTAATTTTACACTGCAACTTATATATTTAAGTTATGGAATGTAAAAAAGATCAAAACAAAGAAAACTGTAATTGTACTTATTCATGCAGTAAAAAGGGAGTCTGTTGTGATTGTATTACTTACCATAGAAAATTGGGACAGTTACCAGCTTGTTATTTCCCAAATGATGTTGAAAGAACTTATGACAGATCTATAAAGAAATTTTTAGAAACTGTTCAAGAGAGGGGTCATCACTGGAATTAAATAAAATATGGAAAAGCAACGTTGTGGATGGGCAAAAAAGCCTTTAGATATTGAATATCATGATAATGAGTGGGGAGTTCCGGTTCATGAAGATAGAAAACTATTTGAATTTTTGGTTTTGGATGCTTTTCAGGCTGGATTAAGTTGGAGTACAATTCTTAATAAACGTGAAAATTTTAGAAAAGCTTTTGATGGTTTTGATTATCATATAATTGTTAAATATAAACAATCAAAAATTGACGAGTTATTGCAAAACGAAGGAATCATAAGAAATAAACTCAAAATTAATGCTACAATTACGAATGCAAAAGCTTTTATTCAGGTTCAGAGTGAATTAGGATCTTTTGATAAATATATTTGGTCTTTTACTGGAGGTAAAACCATTATCAACTCATGGAAAGAAATGAGTGATGTGCCTGCAACTTCGCCAGAATCGGATGCTATGAGCAAAGATTTAAAGAAAAGAGGGTTTAAATTTGTAGGTTCTACAATTTGTTATGCATTTATGCAAGCAGCAGGAATGGTAAATGATCATTTAATTAGCTGTTTTAGGTATAAGGAAATTAATTATGATAAATAATGATATTATTTGCGCAATTTCAACACCACAAGGGAATGGCGCAATAGCTATTGTAAGGTTAAGCGGAGATGAATCAATTGCTTTGATTGATAAGTTGTATGTTTCACCAAAAGAAGGTAAACGATTAATTGATCAACAATCACATACCATTCATTTTGGAGTTTTAAAAGATGGAGATAAATTAGTTGATGAAGTTGTAATATCCTTGTTTAAAAACCCTAATTCGTATACAGGCGAAGATTTAGTTGAAATATCTTGTCATGGTTCGGAGTATCTTCAGCGACAAATACTACAGCTATTAATTCGAAATGGCGCACGATTGGCAAAACCGGGTGAATTTACTTTGAGAGCATTCTTGAATGGTAAAATGGATCTGTCGCAAGCCGAAGCAGTAGCTGATTTAATTGCTTCATCGTCTGCATCATCGCATAAAGTTGCAATTGAACAAATGCGCGGTGGCTTTTCAAGTGAAATAGCCAGTTTGCGTGATAGATTATTGCATTTTATTTCATTATTAGAGTTAGAACTGGATTTTAGTGAAGAAGATGTTGAATTTGCTGATCGTAAACAACTTGATGATTTATTAAATAATATACAAACACTTATTCTTAAGTTATTAAAATCATTCGATTTAGGAAATGTAATTAAAAATGGTGTTCCGGTAGCTATTGTCGGACATACGAACGTTGGTAAATCCACTTTATTGAATAAAATTCTTAATGAAGAAAAGGCAATCGTATCTGATATTGCAGGAACAACCCGTGATGTTATTGAAGATGTTATTAATATTGAAGGAGTTTCATTTCGATTTATTGATACAGCAGGTATACGAGAAACATCAGATACAATAGAGACAATAGGAATTGAACGTACATATGATAGGATTTCTAAAGCATCAATAATATTATTACTAGTGGATGCAACTGAGGATGAAGAAAATATTGAAAAAGCAATTACAACTGTAGAAAATAAAATTGGAGCAAGTGACAAAAAGCTCATTGTAGTTATTAATAAAATTGATCAAGCAAAGATTGATTATAGTTTTGATAACTTATTACGTGGTAAGGATGTTGTAGTAAAAATTTCTGCAAAAACAGGCAAAAATTTAGATAATTTAATTAATGAATTATTGTCTGTTGTAAATTTAAGTGCTTTAAATCAAAATGAAGTTATAGTAACCAATGCACGCCATTATGAAGCACTTGAAAAAGCGTCAGAATCACTACAACGTGCCATTGATGGATTAAATTCAGGTATTACTGGCGATTTTCTTGCTCAAGATATCCGTGAAACACTTCATTATTTGGGTGAAATAACTGGAGAAATTACTACGGACGAAGTACTTGGAAATATCTTCAAGAATTTCTGTATCGGAAAATAATACAAATTAAACAATCCACAATAATGCATGGGTATTTTTTAGATTATTAGAGATATTCATAATCATAATTTTGATATAAGGTTTTTAGAGGACTAAATCCTTTCTTTGGCGATATCCGTGCAACATGAATATAAGTCATGGTAGTCTTAACATCGGCATGACCAAGTTGATTTTTCACACTCACTATATCGAGACCATCTTCAAGTAAATGTGTAGCATAGCTATGTCTGAGGCTATGAATACTTGCTTTCTTCTCAATTTTACATTTCTTTAAAGTGTTTCGCATAATTCGTTGAATACTGCCTTGAGTCATTGGACTACCTTTTTGTTGTCCATTAAATAAGTAAGACTGAGGTATGTAAGTTTCTAAATATAGCTTAAGTCCTCTAACCAACATGTCTGAAATTGGAACATATCTATCTTTTTTACATTTTGATTGTCTTACATGAATCATTTTTCGATTCAAATCAACATCTGCAATTCGAAGTTTGATAGCTTCACTGATACGCAAACCTGAATCGTAAATTGTGCCTAATATTATTCGATGCTTTAGATTTTTAGGGGTTTTTAGCAAAAGTTTAATTTCTTCTTTTGAGAAAACTACAGGAAGAAGAAAGGGAGCACGAACGGATGGAAGTTTTAATTTTAGGCCTGTTTTATTAAAAATTTCAAATATATGCCGTAATCCACAAACTAAATGCTTCAAACGACTTAAGCTGGGCGACTCATTTTGACGAATAAAAACAATGTAATCTTCAATTTCATCAATAGTTAATTCTAAAGGAGAGCGATTATAATATAAAGCTAACTTACTTATTTGAAGTAAATAATTTTGTACACAAGAATTACTTTTACCTGCAGCAAGAAATTTACGTGTAAAAACCTTACATATATTTGTAAATCCAGGGATAGTGATGCAGGCAAACATTTTATATGTTAATCGATTCATTGCATTTTATTTTATTTAGATCTTGATTAATAGTATTGGAAGTTTAATTTAAAAAATGACGTAAATCAAAAATGAAGAATCATTCTATAAGTGTTTATTTATGAATTATAACTTAATTTGTTAAAAATAATGAGATGAAAGAAAATCAAGATTTATTATTTAAACCAAATATCTTAAAAGATTTAGTTTCAATGAAAATGCCCTTTGGAAAATACAAAGGGAGGTTAATCTGTGATTTGCCTGAACCATATCTGGTTTGGTTTTATCAGAAAGGTTTTCCTGTAGGAAAACTAGGGATGCTGTTGGGAACCATTTACGAAATAAAACTAAATGGATTGGAATACCTGCTTAAACCCCTAAAAAAATAATTCACTAAGAAATATTTTTCACAACAATCATTATAATTGTTGGGTGAAAGTAATATTTGAATTCAATTTTTATTTTTTTAATTTAGATTCTTTTATTTAAACACAATTTAATTTAAAACAAACAGTTTTTATTCTGAATTCTAAAAATTAATCTTATTATTATGAAAAAAGTTATTTATTTATCGGTAGTGTTTATTACGCTGCTTTTAGTTTCTTGTAATCTGCAAGATAATAATCAAGAGCTTGATATTGATTATGAAAAGTATACCCTTGTTAATGGTTTAGATGTTATACTTCATGTCGATAAATCAGACCCAATTGTGGCGTTTGCGGTTCAGTATCATGTAGGTTCTAATAGAGAAGTTCCTGGCAGAACAGGCTTCGCACATTTATTTGAACATATGATGTTTCAACGGTCAGAAAACGTTGGGGAAGATCAGTTTTTTAAATTAATCCAAAATGCTGGTGGTACATTAAATGGGGGTACCGGAAATGATGCAACAACTTATTTTGAAATAGTTCCTAAAAACGCTCTTGAAATGATTCTATGGATGGAGTCTGATAGAATGGGTTATATGATTAACACTGTAACACAAAAGTCATTTGCTATACAGCAAAATGTTGTTCAGAATGAAAAAAGACAAATGGTTGATAACCGACCATATGGACATACAAATTATGTAATTTTAAAAGCATTATATCCTGAAGATCACCCTTATAACTGGACAGTTATTGGCGAGATGGAAGATTTATTTAATGCAACAATTGATGATGTAAAAGAATTTCACCAGAAATTTTACGTAACTAATAATGCAACTATTGTTTTAGCTGGTGATTTTGAAATTGAAGAAGCAAAAACTTTAATTGAAAAATATTTTGGTGAAATTGCAAAAGGTAATGATATAACAGACTCTGAGCCTTATAATATAAGTCTAAATGAAACTAAGAAACTATATCACGAAGATAATTTTGCACGTGCACCACAGTTAAGAATGGTTTGGCCAACTGTTGAACAATACAGTGACGATTCATATGCACTAAATTATTTAGCACAGTTATTATCACGTGGAAAAAAAGCGCCTTTATATAAAGTATTAGAAAAGGAAAAGAAACTTACTTCAAGGCAGTTTGCTTTTAATGGTAGTAAGGAAATAACAGGCGAATTTCATATAGGTGTAACTGCAAATTCAGGCGTTAGTCTAAATGATGTAGAAGAAAGTATTTTCGAAGCATTTAAACGATTCGAAGAAGAAGGTGTTACGGAAAAAGATATTCAAAGAATTAATGCTTTCTTAGAAACAAACTTTTACAATCGTATAAGTAGTGTGCTGGGTAAATCATTCAGTCTTGCACGCTATAATGAATATGCAGGTGATCCTTCATATTATAAAACTGATATTGAAAAACTAAAATCTGTTACAATTGAAGATATTAATAGGGTTTATGAAAAGTACATTAAAGACAAACCTTATGTTGTTACAAGCTTTGTTCCTAAGGGACAAACTGATTTGATCGTCGATGAATCTGTAATGGCTGAAATTAAAGAAGAAGATATCCTAAATGCAACAGAAGTCGAAATTGCTGAGGATGTAGAAGAGGAAATTGCAATTACTCCGTCAGTTTTTGATAGATCTGTTCAGCCAGTACCTGGCGTTGATCCTGCTTTAGCCATTCCAGAAATATGGAATACAAATATGGCAAATGGAATGAAAGTATTTGGAATTGAGCAACAAGAGTTACCTCTTGTTCAGTATAGCATTGTACTTGAAGGAGGTCAATATCTTGATAAATTAGAAAAAGCAGGCGTTGCAAATATGATGACCGATATAATGATGGAAGGAACCCAAAATAAGACTCCTCTTGAATTAGAAGAAGAAATTGAATTGTTAGGAGCGCATGTATGGATGTTTACAAGTGAAAATAGTATAACAATTAATGTTAATGCATTATCGCGTAATTATGAAAAAACGATTGAATTAATCAGAGAAATTATTCTTGAACCAAGATGGGATGAAGAAGAATTTAATTTAATTAAAGAAGATGTTTTAAATTCTATAAAACGACAGAAAGCAGACCCAGGTTATTTAGCGAGTAATACATTTTCAAAATTAATTTATGGCGATAATCATATTTTATCATATGATATAAGTGGTACGGAAGAGACTGTTTCTTCTATTACTATTGATGATTTAAAGGAATATTACAAAAGCAATTTCTCACCTTCTGTTACATCATTTCATGTTGCTGGAGCTGTTTCTCAAGAACAAGTAGTAAACTCACTTGAAAGTTTAGCAGCAAGTTGGGAAGCAAAGGATGTTGTGTTTCCTGAGTATGAGATGCCTGAAAGCCCAGAGAAATCTAAAATATATTTAGTAGATGTTCCTGGTGCTAAGCAATCAGTAATTAATATAGGTTGTGTTGGAATAGCTCGTAATAATCCTGATTTTTATGCTGCAACAATAATGAATTATCCATTAGGAGGTTCTTTTAGTGGAAAAGTGAATATTGTTTTAAGAGAAGAAAAGGGATTTACTTACGGTGCCAGAACACGTTTTAGTGGAACAAAAATTCCTGGACCATTTAAAGCATCATCAAGTGTTAGATCAACAGCTACGCTGGAATCAGTTCGGATTTTTAAAGATCTTATGGCGAAACATAGAGAAAGTGCTACAGAAGAAGATCTTGAATTTACTAAGAATGCATTAATAAAATCTAATGCAAGGAAATTCGAAACTCTTGGTGCTTTAATTAATGTTTTGAAAAATATTAGTATGTACGATTTACCTACAGATTATATTAAAACAGAAGAAGATATTGTAAATAATATGACAATTGAAAAGCAGATTGAGTTGGCAAAAAAATATATTGATCCTGAAAAAATGTATTATGTTATTGCAGGTGATGCTGCTACTCAGTTAAGTGAACTTAAAAAACTTGGTATAGGAAATCCTGAAGTCATTTCTTATTAACAAATAATTAAAAACTAAAAAGGGCTGATGTTTTTTATATCAGCCCTTTTTAGTTTAGTATTTTAACTAAATTTTAGAACCTGTATCCAATTCCAATTCCAATAACCTTGTTTCTTAAATTTTCATCTATAACCGAAATGTCGTTTAAACCCATTTCATATCTTAAATCAAGAAATAGTTCTCCTTTGCTAAAAACTCTGGATACTTCTCCTCCGAAAATCACACCATAATCATAATCATTTGAATCATCATTATAATCAGTAACAGTAGTTGTACCATTATCTTCTACTTCAGATTCAGACTTATTTAAATAACTGTAATATGGACCTCCATAAAATGATACAAACCAAGATTCGCTTAAGCCTAATTGTTCATTAAAGCGAGCTTTTAAAAGTAAAGGAACATTATAATAATCGTAGTTAATATTAATTCCTTTTTTCCCACTTGTTTCTTTTACTTCATAGGCTGAACCTTCAGTTTTATAATTCAATTCAGTTTGTAATGAAATTACTGAATGAAACCTATAATCGAATGTTGCTCCAAGTGTAAAACCTGTTTTAATATCATTGTTATCCCATAACATTCCTAATTCAGATTGAGTACTTAAATTAAGACCTTCTTTAATACCAAATTTTATTTGTGCATTTATTGTTAGTGATAATAAAATAAATGTTCCCGATAAAAATAACCCTTTTGTATTCATAACTATGTTTTATAAAATTAGAATAAATTGAAAATATATTCGACAAAAGTAAATAATTAATATTGAATAATAGAATGAAATAATTAAATATTCGAATTTTTTTAATTTTAATAAATAGAGAGAAGGTATTTCAATTATAAAGATTATGGGAAAGCAAGTTTTATACCATAGAGATAAGCATATATGAAGCAAATCTGTTTATAATAAATAAAGATGATAATATCTTATTATATATGATTTATTTTTATTTTTTAATAAAATAGTATAGCTTGCGCATCTAACAAAACTTATAGTTTTAATGATAAATCGACTATCACTTTTTTTAGTAGTAATGACATTAATATCCTGTAAAACGCAGGAAATTACTACGTCTGTAAATAATAAAAATTCAGATTCTCCTTTTACAATAAATTTTAAACAAGAAATTGTAATTGGAGATACATATATTTTTAATATAACAAATAATTCAGATGATACATTAATTATATTGAGCCCTTCAGTTGCTCGAATTGAAAAATTTGAAAATAACGAATGGAGGAGGGTTAAAATTTTGTATTGTCCTTGTGGAGCAAATTGTATTGCACCTCCTAAAGAAAAAAATCTCTTAAAAGGGCAAAGTCATAAATATAGATGGAACTTAAAAGAATCATGGTGTGGCGAAAAACAGGAAAATGGTATTCCTGAGACTATTGTGAAAGATCCTCTTGAGGGGATTTACAGAATATATGTAGATTATATTTTTAAAGGTAAGAGAGAAAAAATAGTAAGACAATTTGAAGTGAAAAAGAATAATAATTAATAATAGAATAATATGAAAAAGACAAGTTTACTTTTAATTATTATACTTGCAGCATTTGTTAGTAATGCAGTGAATGTTAAATTTCAAAAGCATCAAATTACACAACCAGATGGTACAGTAATTAGTTGCTTTGTTTCTGGTGATGAATTTTTTAACTGGATTCATGATGAAAATGGATATTCTATAATTAAAGGTAGTGATGGTTATTACTGTTATGCCATTAAAGAGAATAATAAAATTATTGCCTCAAATCACAGGGTTAACACTGTGAATCCAGCTGAAGTAGGTATAGCTAAATGGACAAAAATATCAGAAAAGGATTACATGAAAAAACGGGATTCTTTTTTAGAACCGATGAAATCAGGTCCTTCTAATGCTCCTCATACAGGTGCATTAAATAATCTTGTTATTTATATCAGATTTAATGGAGAAGGTGATTTTGGGACTACAAGAGAAGAATATGATGATAACTTAAACCCTGAAACCGGAGAATCTTTAAAATCCTATTTTAAAGAAGTGTCTTATGATCAGCTTACAATAAATAGTACTCATTATCCTGATTGTGCGTTACCTGCAACTTCAAATGCCTCTTATGAGGATACTCATTCAAGAGAATATTTTCAACCTTATGATGCTTCAACAAATCCTGAAGGTTATCAGGAAAGCGAGAGTACTGCAAGAGAACATCAGTTACTTGTTGACGCTGTTACGTGGGTAAATGATAATTATGCTATTGATGGAGGTTTAAATATTGATGGAGATGGAGATGGATATGTTGACAACGTATGTTTTATGATTAGAGGGAATTCTGGAGAATGGGCCGAGCTACTATGGGCGCATCGTTGGGCATTGTATTCTCAGTCTGTATATATTAATGGTAAAAGAGTTTGGGATTATACCTTTCAGCCTGAAAATCAAGTGGATGTAAGAGTATTGTGTCATGAGATGTTTCATGCATTAGGAGCACCTGACCTATATCATTATGAAACAGGAACTAATCTCTACCCAGTTGGGTCGTGGGATTTGATGCAAAGTGGTTTTGTTCATATGGGTGCATTTATGAAGTATAAATATGCAAATGGAAACTGGATTAGTGAAATACCTGAAATTACAACAGCAGGAACATATACTTTAAATCCACTTACTTCAGCAACTAATAACTGTTATAAAATAGCTTCACCTTATGCTGCTGATGAATATTTTGTTGTGGAGTACAGAAAGCAAAGTGGAGATTTTGAATCCAACTTATATGGAGATGGATTATTAGTATATAGAATAAATACCAACTTTGAAGGAAATGCATACTATGATGGAGTAGATGTATTTGACGAAGTATATATTTACCGTCCAGGAGGTACAACTACTGATAATGGAACTGTAAGTACTGCACATTTTAGCTCCGATGTTGGCAGAACAAGTATTGATGATGGAACAAACCCTTCATCATATCTTTCCGACGGAACTAATGGGGGTTTGTCGGTAAGTAATGTTACAACAGCGGGAAGCACAATTTCTTTCGATGTTGCATTTATTCCAAGTATCGAAATAAATTTAGCTGGAGATCCGGATGCAACTGAAACAACAACAAATCCGATACCAGTTAAGATTGTATTCTCAGAAGCAGTTACTGGATTTGAAATATCAGACATAGAGGTTACTTTAGGAGATGCTGAGAACTTTGTTCAAGTTTATGATTCCGTATATACTATTGATATTGTACCTGAAAGAGCAGGAGAAATAGTAGTAGAAATTGCAGAGGATAAAGCTATTGATTCTGACACTAATGGAAACATAGCCTCTGAATGGAGTATAGATTTTGACTGGCCTGTAGGAATTAATAAATTGTATGATGCTGGTATTAAAATCTATCCAAATCCTTCTAACGGAATATTTAATCTGGAAATAGGTGATGAATATTCAAACTGCAATGTTAGAGTTATAGATCTTGCAGGAAGAGTATTGTATGAAGAAAACATAAATAAAATAAATCAACATCAGTTAAATTTAAAAAACCTAAAACAAGGAATCTATATCATTAATTTGAATATGGATAATAAACAATTTAACGAAAGACTCATTATAAAATAGTAATAGAAAATTTGAACTTTTAAGGGCTATGATTATTCAGTAGCCCTTTTTTCTTTGCATAAATTTCAAATGATTCAAATTTTTATTGAGAATTAGATTTATATTTGTTTATTAACCTATAGGAAGAATATGAATTTAGTTTCATCCAAAGATATATCCAAAGCAATACATTTAGAAAAGTTTGGTGGAAATGTTGTTGCAAAATTTTTAATGCAATTACTTAAATTCAATAAGTTAAATAATCTATACTCAAAAACTTGTAATAAAAACGGTGTAGATTTTATTAATACAGTAATTGAGCATTTGCAGTTTAATTACGAGGTTAGTGATGAAGATCTGAAACGAATTCCAAAAGATAAGCCATTTATTGTTGTTGCAAATCATCCATATGGTGGAATTGATGCTTTGTTATTGTCTAAAATATTTTTAGAAATACGTCCGGATTTTAAAGCTATGGGAAATTTTCTGTTGCAGAAAATAGATCCTATAAAAGATATGATCTTGCCTGTTAATCCATTCGAAAAAAGCAAGGATTTAAAGTCAAGTTTTGCGGGAATAAAGAATGCGTTGATTCATTTAGAAAGTGGAAATCCACTTGGTATATTTCCGGCAGGTGAAGTATCTTCATATCAATCAGAATCAAATATAATACAAGACAGAGAATGGCAATTTTCTATTCTTAAATTCATAAAAAAGGCTGATGTGCCCATTGTTCCAGTTTATTTTCAAGGTGCAAATAGCAGGTTTTTCCATTTGTTAGGTCAAGTTCATCCATTATTAAGAACAGCCAAATTACCCTCGGAGTTATTTAATAAAAAGAATAAAACAATTAAAATACGTATTGGAAATCCGATACCGGTAAAAGAACAAAATGAATTTTCTGATATTGCGCATTTTGGCAGATATTTAAGAGCAAGAACTTATGCTTTAGGAACTTCTCTTGAAGTAAAGAAATTTTATATTCCATCTTTTTATCCTCGTGTTAAAAAAGTTGAACCAATTGCAGAACCTATTGATCAAAAAGTGCTTGAAGAAGAAATAAACGCTTTAAAGGAGAATTTTTTATTATTTGAGAATAGAAATTTTAAGGTTATTTGTGCACCTTCTATAGAAATGCCGAATACGGTATTTGAAATAGGTCGATTACGAGAAATTACTTTCAGAGAGGTTGGAGAAGGGACAAATCGAAGCCAAGATATTGATGAGTATGACTTTTACTATCATCAAATGATTATTTGGGACGAAGAAGCAAAAAAACTTGTCGGTGCATATCGTATAGGAAAAGGAAATGATATTATAGCACAGTATGGTATTAATGGTTTTTACATAACTTCTTTATTTAAGATTAAAAAAGCATTTCTACATTATTTAAGCCAATCTATAGAACTTGGGCGATCATTTATTATCAAGGAGTATCAACGCCAGCCATTACCTTTGTTTTTACTCTGGAAAGGTTTATTATTTTTCCTTTTAAAAAATGCTGAGTACCGATATATGATTGGACCTGTTAGTATTAGTAATGATTTTTCGAAATTCTCAAAATCATTAATAGTTGAATTTGTAAAAAGATACCATTATCAACTTAATTTGGCTGAATATATTAAACCTCGTAAGAAGTTTAAAGTGAGGAACGATAAAGTGATTGATAGTGAGTTGCTTACTGAATCGGAAAATGGTAATATATCTAAAATAGATAAACTTATTTTTGACATTGAAACAACATATAAATTTCCAATTCTGTTAAAAAAGTATCTTCAATTAAATGCTAAAATAATAGGTTTTAATATTGATCCTAAGTTTAACGATGCTCTGGACGGATTGTTAATTCTTGATATTTTTGATGTTCCCGAGAATTTTATTAAAGCATTATCAAAAGAGCTAAATGATGAATCATTATTAGAAAGATTCAATTTCTAATCTACCTTTCTTGATGTTCAATTTAAGGATATTTAAATTATTCTATTTTAAATTTTTCAGAAACTCTTCAGTAGTTTTTATGTCAGCATAAGTTCCTTTTAAGGTGCTTAGAGTTGAGTAATGTACTTCTTTTGCTTTAATAATTATTTTACCAAATTTCAAATCTCTCGTAGTACAGGCATCTTCAATAACAGTGCAATTGAATCCAAAATCACTTGCAGCTCTGGTTGCTGCTTCAAGACACATATGCGTTTGCATTCCGCAAATTACCAAATTCTCAATTTTATTGTCTTTCAAATAATCCAGCAAATCAGTTCCTACAAAAGAGTTTGCTTTATCCTTAGAAATTATTTTCTCATCGTTAATGGGAGCAACTAGTTCATGAATTTTTGCTCCAGATCGGGCATTATGTTGTACATGTATAACAGTCATATTATTATCCCGAAATGTTTCTAAAAGTATAGCAGCTTTCTCAGCAGCCTTTTCAGGCTCAAAAAGGGGTAAAGAACCTCCCGGGAAATAGAATTTTTGTATATCAATTATTAGAAGAGCAGTATTTTTATTTTCTTCAAATTTGTTATCTTGTGCTATAAGTTTTTGAGATATAGTTATACTAAGAATAAAAACTGAGGTTAATAATAATATTTTTTTCATAATTTCTAAGTCTGAGATTTTAAGATTCTCGTGCAATTTAATAAAACTATGTCTGATTATAAGTTTTAAATTTATATAGTGTTTTTAATTGTTTCCAGATAGTTTAATACCATTCGAGGATTAGTAATATGAATAATTCCAATTTTCTATTTACATATTTGTAAACAAGCATTTTTATAAAATGTTCCGGATTTTTTTCTGTTTTATTTATATTTGAAATTAAGTAATAATTTAGTTATTATCATAAATAATTGAAGGATAAAGCATAGTGTGAAATAAAATAAATAATATATGGAAATTGTTAAATGGACCGAAGAATATTCAGTAGGAATAACTGAAATAGACAATCAACATAAGGGTTTAGTTATTCTTATTAACGAACTTTTTACTTTAATGACAGAAGGTAAGGCAAAAGATAATTTGAACGAAATATTTGAGCATTTAACAGATTACACGAAAAAACATTTTTTTTCAGAAGAAACCATGTTATTTAAATATGCTTATCCTGAATTCGAACAGCATAAACTGGAGCATTTAAAATTTATTGAAAAATTAAATAGCTTTAAATCTGATTTTAATAAAGGCAAAGTAACTATATCTATTGAAATATTAAATTTTCTAAAAGATTGGTTATTAAATCATATAAAATTTTCAGACAAAAAGTATAGTGAACATATTTCAAAAATGGATAATGACAATTAAATGTTCATCATACTTACTTTTTCTTGTATTCTTAGTAAATTTTTATAAGTTTGATTTTACACACTCAAAATTAATTCCGATGATTGCAAAATAATTGATATGAAAGAAGTTCTTACACCTTTGATTGTAATGGAGAAAATGGTGAAAAAGTTACAGCAAAAATATCCACTACATGAGAAAAAAGCTGAAGGAATAATTCAGTTCCATTTAATCCACGAAAATAATAATGTTGATTGTTATATAAAGTCAGATCTTGAAACTTTAAGTTTTTTTGAGGGAATAAATACTAATCCTACTGTAACTGTAAAATCGTCGTTTTATAATTGGCTCGATTTAGCCGGAGGCAGGCTAAATCCTGTTTTGGGAGTATTAACTGGCAAACTTAAATTTAAAGGCGATACTTCTTTCTTTAAAATATTACCAAAAAAATCATTTAAAGATGATTTAAATATTCCGGAAGATCCTGTTACAAAATTCGAAAAGAATCCAGTAAAATACTGGACTAAACCTAAAAGAGTAATTGTTTTAAACGCTTCACCAAGAGCAGAAAATGGATATACCGATTTTTATCTAAATCCTTTTATTAAGGGAATGAGCAAAAAAACAGATGTAGAACTTATTCATTTAAATAAATATGAGATTAATTCTTGTAAAGGATGTTTCTCGTGCTGGATGAACATTCCAGGTCAATGTGCATATCATGAAAAGGACGACTTTAATAAATTGGCAGACAAGATGTTTGAGGCTGATCTAACAGTTTATGCTTTTCCTATTTACGCCGATGGAATGCCAGGTATTTTAAAAAATTATTTTGATAGGTCAGTAAGTCGCGCATACCCATATATGATTGAAGGACTGAATAGAGTTAGACATCCAAGAAGGTACATCAATAAAAACCATTCTATGGTAGTATTTTCGATTTGTGGTTTCTTTGAAATGGTAAATTTCGAACCTGTTCGGGCATATTTTAAAGCATTGGCTCACAACAGGCATACTCCAGTGGTTGGTGAAATTTATCGTACTACGGCAGTTAGTTTATATGGCAATCCATTTGCATATAAAATGATGAATAATATTATTAAAGCACTAGAGGATGCTGGAGAGGAAATAATAAATTCAGGGAAATTTAAACGTAAAACTTTAAAAATAATAAATCAAAAATTTATAAATAATAATAAAGATTTAGTTAAAATTAATGAATGGTGGGACGAGAAAAAAGGCACCAAAGATTATAATTACTAGAATAATTATTAAGAAAATACGTCTTAGTGTTTTTCTTCTCTGTAACCTTTAGTTGGATCTATATCCAGGAATCGGGATAAAAATTTCACACCTAAATAAAAGGGCAATGTGTCGAGTAAAGCAGAAATCATTTTAAAAAAGTAATTAGACAAAATAAGAATAGTAATGAAAGGAATTGCATGATCTCCTTCTTGTATCTCAATAGAACTAGTCATATAATAAGTAATTAATATAACTGCAACAGAATCTATAAGTTGACTGGTTAATGTTGAGGCATTATTTCGTAACCAAAGATGTTTTCCTTTTGTAATTCTTTTTATATAGTGAAAAATGCGTACATCCACAAACTGAGCTGTTAAATATGAAATCATAGAAGCTACGGTTCCACCAAATGTAAGTCCTCTGATTACAAAAAATGCATTACTATCAACAGATGTATCTCCAGGTAGTGTACCCCCAAGCCATAAAATAAATAATACCCATAAATTAAGTAGTAAACCTGTCCATACTACCATGTTCGCTCTTTTTCTTCCGTATAATTCACAAATAAAATCGGTACAAAGAAATGTTATTGGATAAGGCAAAACTCCTACAAATACAATAAATGGAATTCTATGTCCAGCTATGTTAAATGATAAATCAATTAATCGTGAAAGCCCTAAAATATTTAACATTGCCAATGAACCAATAAACATTCCGGCTAATATTACAAATACAACTTCTCTACGTATATCATATTTATTTTTAAATGAAGTATCTCCGAACATAGGTAAAATTTAATTTATATAAAGATATATACAATTTAATTAATTAACAATTAGTATCTTGTAATAAGTATTTTATTACTTGATTGAGTTAAGTCTTGTAAGTAACAAATACAGCGATATATATGTTTTTTTATTTTTTTTAAAAGTTCAATTTTTTATTAACAAAAACATCTTACTAACTTAATAACCCGAAAAGTAGCGATTGTAGAGAATAATCCTTATTTTTAAGGGTTAGATAAAATTAAGGAATATTTTTGTTAAAGCATTTAGTGTTGATAATTAACTAATTAATTCTTAAATTACAAGATTCTAATTCGGGTTTTATGAGAAAAAACTTTTACTCTGTTTTAAATATTGAAAGTAACGAGAAAATAAGTGTTACACTTTTTCTTATTCAATCGGTATTTTTAGGAATTTTTTACGGTGCATTTGACGTAGGTGCTCATGCTATGTTTTTGGCTGTTTATCCGGCATCCATGATTCCAAAGGCATATGTTATTTCTGGTTTGGCAGGAATTATTCTGACTTCATTATATGCCAGATTACAGAGTAGATATAAGTTTTCGTTTGTGGCAATTTTTAATCTTATTTTTATTTCTGTATCAACCGTTCTGTTAAGAGTCTTATTTCAATATACTGAAAGTCCCTGGTTAGTATTTTTAATTTTCATTATGATGGGACCCCTGAATATTATGGCTTTGCTTGGATTCTGGGGTGCAGTTAGTCGTATGTTCTCACTGAGACAGGGAAAAAGATTATTTGGTTTAATCGATAGCGGACAAATATTCGGAGCTATACTAAGTACATTTGCAATTCCTGTTTTAATTGTAGTGGGATTTGAGCAAAAAAATCTTCTGTTTATTAGTTCAGTTAGTGTAATGTGTGCATTTTTTATGCAAATAGTAATTTCTATAAAATTTAACCTTAACATTCAAGTACAAACAAGTACTAAAAAGAAAAAACGCTTACCCGAATTACTAAAAAATAAATATATCCGACTCATGTCTGGTTTTGTTGTAGTGTCAATGCTTGCAGCGTTTTTTGTTCAGTTTTCATTTCTTTCAGTAACAAAAGATAATTATCCCGACCATAATGACCTTGCTGAATTTTTAGGTGCATTTACAGGTACTATGTTATTATTTATATTTTTGTTTAAAACTTTTTTATATAGTAAGTTGATGAAAACTTACGGTCTAAAGATGAGTATTATCATATCATCATTTTTAATAGGCATTTTTACATTATTAGCAGTTCTAATTGGATCATTAGCTGGATATACAAGTGCATCAGGTGGTTTTATATTTTTCTTTTTAATTATATCACTTAGCCGATTATTTTCAAAAGTTTTAAAAGACGCAGTAGAAGTGCCATCTTTCAAAATCTTATATCAATCTCTTAAAGCAGAAATTAGGCATGATGTACAAGCTTACGTTGATGGAACAATAAATGAAATCGCAGCTCTTGCTGCCGGATTGCTTCTTGCAATACTTAGTTTTTTTGAATTTTTTAAATTAATTCATTTTTCCTATAGTTTATTAATTATTCTTGGAATTTGGTTTTTAATAGCCCGGAAATTATATTACGAATATAAAGTCTCATTGCAGAAAACTCTGGCTGAGCATAAAGGTGTAAAAGACGATATAGAAAGTATCTCTAGTTTTGTTGGGGAAAGCTTGGAAAAGAAATCCATAAATCAGGATGGATTAATTTCTGGAATGGAGCTTGATTATGAATTAAGGCCATTGCAATTCGAAAACAATATTAATAAACTTTTTGAAAACAAGGATGAAGAAATACAGAAATACGCTATAGATAAGGTGATTGAATCGAAATTGATTGAACCATTTTCAAAATTACCTAAAAAAGTAGTTCAAAAAGAAATTGAAGAAAACAATGTCTCTGAGGTATGGCAAAGTATAGATTTAAAAGTAAATAAATCACCAGGTATTGAAAAATTAATTACACTTTCTAAGTCGAAAGGAACCGATGAAAGGATTCTTGCTGCTTGGTTAATTGGGAAATTCTATGAGCCAGAGCTTTTTGTTTACCTAAAAGCTCTGATAAGAGATCTTCACTTGCCAGTTAAAATTGCAGGAATTAAAGCTGCAGTAAATGTAAACAACAAAGAATTCTGTTCTTTAATATCTGAATATCTTGA
>DAOUTQ010000039.1 GCA_030668615.1 Bacteroidales bacterium
ATACAAGTATAGATGTTGCAACATTTATTAAATAATCGAATCTTAGCTTCTTGTTTAGCTTTTCGATTGTCTTACTACTTTTTACTTTAATGATTCGTTCTATATTTTCCTTAGCAATACTTTTATCAATAAGCTTTTCATTTGATAATGTTTGCCATATTCTTTTTAACTCATTTGTTTCCATTGGTAAAAGATTTTAAAATTAATGACTTGATCCTATTTATTTTAACACCGGTGTTCGTTTCAGATAATCCAATGATTTCAGCAATTTCCTTATAACTAAATTCATCGAGATAGAGAGTTATGATAGCTTTATCAATTTCCGATAGCCTATTAATAACTTGATATAGTTTCTCTTGATTTTCTCTTGATTCATTGTTTTCATCAGGGATTTTCACATACTCGTAATTATCATATTGTATCAAATTGGGCTGTGTCTTCTCCTTTCTTAATAAATCAATTGCTGAATTCAAACAAACCCGATACATCCAAGTTGAAAATTTTGACTCGTTTTTAAAACTGGGATAAGCTTTCCAAAGTTGGATAATAAGCTCTTGTTGATAATCATCTGTATCGATACGATTATTAAAGTACAGGTTACAAATTTTTTGGACTATACCCTGATTTTGATACAATAATTCTGTAAATTCTTTTTCCATAATTTAATGATTCGATTTTGTTCCATAAGACGAAAATAAAAATAGATTTATTACAAGATACTGAAAAAAGTTATTTAAAATTATCAATGAATACATTCAACCGCTAACACGCGTTCAAATTCAATGCGGGGTTTTGTAGTTTGCTGACTAAGTTTTATCTTAGTAATGTTGTTCAACGGGTGATAATGAAACGCGGCGAAAACCCGCACAGTTTCATACCCGAAGACCGTTATAAGTAAGGCGAAAAAAACAGAATTCCATTAAGTTAATCTCATTTCGATATTGAAATAATTGAATGTAAAAAGGTCACTTTTTGATAGTAAAATTTCTTAATAGATAGGTTTTGCTTTTATTGATAAAAACAAATTTGTTTGCCCTCGCTCTTTTGTCTAACGGCAATTTGAAATCCCACCCACTTTAAGCACTTTTGCTCCGCAAAAAAGCTTAAACTTTCCCTTTCAAGCTTTTATTAAAGTTTGAAATAATAAAGTAAATTATTAGTGATGAGGTTATTCCATAAAAGTTTGCATCAATACCAAATATATTTAAATCAATTAAGTTCAGTACGAGTGTAACTAAACCTCCTGTTACCATTGACCAGAAAATGGCATTTTCGTTAACTTGCTTTGAATAAAATATTGCTAAAACAGGCACTAACAATCCTGAGACCATTATTGAATATGAATAAAGCATCATTTCTAAGACGTTTGTCATTGACATGGCAAGATAAACAGAAGCAACACCAATAAGTAAGGTAATAAGTTGAAACGCTTTTAACGATTTGTCTTTATGTATGCCCAATAAATCGTTGGTCATTGTTCCTGAAGCTGCAATTAAACAACTATCAGCAGTAGACATTATAGCAGAAAAATATGCTGCTAACATGATTCCTAATAATCCCACAGGAAGTATTGTTTTAAGAAAGATAGGTAAACCCATTTCAGGATCCATATTGGCAATAGAACCTCCAATAACTTCGTACAGTCCTATTTCAGCCCCAACACGTGCAAATAAACCCAATATTACACCCAGAAATGCCATGAAAGGGTATTCAAGGAATCCTGCTAAATACCAAGCTTTTTTAGCCGATTTAATATCTTTTGATGCATAAATTCTTTGATACAAAGTCATTCCTACAAACCAGATAGGTAGGATTGTAATTAACCAATTAAAAAAGGTTTTTAAAGAAATATTTGTAAACGAAAAAAAGCTTTTAGGTAAAATCTGAAACATTGAAACTTCTTTATTAATGCTTATGTATCCTAAAGGAATTCCGATTAGAATAAGACCAAACAAAAGAATGATCCACTGTATAGTGTCAGTATAAATAACTGCTTTAATTCCACCTAATGAAGTATAAACAACAACAATAATTCCCATTATAATTATTGCATATTTTAGATTTATTGTCGAAAAAGCGGCAGAAGCTAATTTAGCTCCAGCTAATATCTGCGAACTTGTAAATCCTATATAACCAATTGTTGTAATAATCGCAGCAGCGTAAAAAACTTTTTTACCTGAAAGCTTTAAAAATATTTGTGGAAAAGTCAGCAATTTGAGTTTTGAAGATAAGGGATAAACCTTTGGAATAAGAAATATAGCACTTAACCAAGCACCTAGTAGACCTGTTAAAAGCATCCATGAACCAGAAATACCTAAAGCAAAACCAAGTCCTCCAAGTCCAATTGAAAATCCACCACCTACATCAGTTGCAACTACTGACAAACCAATATGCCAACTTTTTATATTCCTGTTACCAACATAATATTCATCAGCACTGGTGTTTTTTCTGAAAAAATATATCCCAACACCAATCATTGCCAGGAAATAACAAATAAAAATGATTATATCAATAAAATGCATATAGTAGGTTTTAACTTTCGAACCCTAATGATTCCAGTTTTTGATTATTTAATTCTAAAAGAGTAGAGTTTTTTACATAATTAACAATTCCCATATTCTTTAATTCAACTATATGAGTAACACCATCTCTTGTACTCAACGACAAGTCTTTAATTAATCTCCCAAAATTGGAACGACCATTTGCTTTTAACCTCCTTATAATTCTTAGTTTTGTTGGATTATTTAGAGTTTCTTTTATCTGGTTCTTATTTGATTCATTATCTATCATTCTCTATTTTTTTACTACTTTACTCTTTTTTCAATATACTTTGAATTCAATACACTTAATGTTCCCATATAGTTAAGTGAGAATTCTACCAGATCACCCACTTTGTAATTTTTAGGATTTTTTCCTAAATCAAGAACAATCATATCAGAGCTTGAGCCTGCTATTTCTATATCATTATCTTTTGGTTGTAAATGTTTTTCTTCAACATCTAATAAGCCAATTTCTAAAATTGCTCGACATGAACTTTTTCCAATATCTTTATCATCAAAATTATATTCCGTTCCTTCTACATTTGTTCCCATTTCACCACTTGGAATCATTGGTTTTTCTGATAATTCAATTATTTCAGCAAAAAATTGAAAAACATTATGTTCCATATTTCTAATTGTACTATCGTTATACACATCGGTACCAAGAAAAAGTGTTTCACCAACTCTAAAATGATTAATGCTTTTTGGTAATAATCCTTTAAAAATTAAAGGAATTGTTACAGATGAACCTCCTGATACATAGGTAATGTTTTTATTAAATTTTGCTTCAATTAATTGTTCATAAAGACTTAATTGGATTAACTTATCTTGATTAGGTAATACGCCATATAAACAAGTTAGATTTGTACCAATCCCCACGACTTCAATATTTGATAGATTAAAAACAGACTCGTAAAAAGCAATAAAATCATCACCCATTACACCTTCACGAAGTTCGCCCATTTCAATCATTATCATGATTTTATGAACTTTCTTCATTTTTTTTGCTTCTTCGTTTAATAGCTTAATCGTTGCAAATTCGGTATTAATACTAATATCCGCATATTTGATTATGCTTTTTAATGAACGTTTTGCAGGTGGTTTTATATAAATTGTTTCAATATTTGGATTAATAGATTTTATTACTTTTAAATTCGTAACCCTGGAATCGCAAATTTGCTTTATTCCCAAATTAATTACTTCTTGTATGTAAGATTTATTTCCACATAATATTTTTGAAACTACAGCCCATTCAACGTTATGCTTTTTAAACAACTTATTTAAAAATGCAAAGTTATGTGCTAATTTTTCTCTGTTCAAAACTATAAAAGCCATAAAATTTATTTTGTGATTACCCTTGAAATTTCCACTGGTAATCTTGTTAATAATTCATAATTTAATTGATCACTTAATTCAGTGAAAGATGAAACATTTATTGAAATATCACCTTGTTTACCTATTAATACAACTTCATCTCCAATACTTACTTTTTCTACGGTAGTAACATCTGCTATTAGCATATTCATATTAACCACGCCAATTACACCAACCCGCTGACCGTGAATTATTACTCTACCTTGATTACTAAGATTTCTAGCATATCCTTGAGAATAGCCAACCGGAATTAAAGCAATTTTTATATCTTTTTGAGCGAGATAACTAGTACCATAACTAATAAACTCACCTGTTTTTACTTTTTTAAGTGACATAATAACTGATTTCCAACTCAAAATCTGCTTTAAAGGATCTTTTTGCATATTGTTGTGTGAAAGAAATTGTATATAAGTTTCCACGCTAGGCCAAAATCCATATTGTAAAATCCCTATCCGAACCATGTCAAACTGAGTTTTTGGATAGGATAGAGCAGCAGCACTGCATGCAGTATGTCTTGTTTCAGGGATTAAATAATTCTTTAAAAATCGCTTATGTAAACTTTTGAATTTTTTAATCTGATCGTGAATTCTTTTATAATTTGCAATACTTTCAGCTCCAGCAAAATGAGTGCATATACCTTTAAATTCAAAGTATTGCTTGTTTTCATTCAATTTTTTAATTAATCGATTTAATTCTCTATAGTGAAATCCAGTTCTGTTCATTCCTGTTTCAAGTTCAATATGAATTTTAGCCGGAATGCCAATGCGTTTAGAAATCTCTAAAAATTTATCTACACGATCATGGTTAAATACAAAAAAATCAATTTGGTTTGAAATAACCCATTCTAAATCTTCATCATTAATCCAGCCCATAATCATTATATCAACGGGTTTCTTTAAACAACTTTTTATTTTTCTGGCTTCATCTGAACTAAATACTGAAAAATGATCAATACCGCATTCTACAGCCATTATTAAAAACTGTTTTAATCCATGACCATAAGCATTTGCCTTGACAACAGAAGATATCTTTGTGTTTTCGAATTGCTTTTTCAGAAAAGCGATATTGTTTTGAAGAGCCGATAAACTAAGCTCAATTACTGAAGCTGGCATAAGTAAGAAATTGAATTGATTACTACTTTTTTAATCTCATTTCTAAGTAAGGATTTGTAAATCCAACTTTTTCATATAAAAGCCTGGCAGGATTATCTTTTTCAACATGCAAAGCAATGTTACCTTCGCATAATTCAATCGCTCTATTCATTAAATCTTTTCCATAACCTTTACCTCTTTGAGTAGTATCAACAGCAATATAAACTAATATATTTTCTGGTATGTACCCTGACATACCTGTTCTATTTACAACTACAGTTCCTATAACATTTTCGTTCTCATCATATCCTTCTAATACAAATCCTCCAAATGACGGTATTTCCTTTAGAGCATATTGAACAGCTTTTTCAATATCAGGCATTTTATCGCCATACTGTTCCAAATGTTTAAATAAAAATTCTGTAGCATTTAACTTTTCCAAAGTGGACATTTTGGTATTTGGATTGTAAATTTTGAATTTTAACATAAAATCATTTAATTTTTAGTTCTATACAACATATGTAATGCTGGTAATTATGATATTGGAATAGAAAATTAGTTCCTATGCGATAAATTTACGTATAACTTAATACAATGCCAAACAGACCCCTTGTAATACAGGAATGTGATATTTCAATATGATAATTAGCTTAAAAAGGTTCTGTAGAAACTAATTATTATCCAAGATCATCGTCAATTGTAATCATTGTCGATGCTTCAACATCTGAAATGTCTAAATAATGTATTAGATTATTGTTACGAATCAAAAACATTAGTAACAATAGCATTAGAAGATCAACCTCAATTATTATAAGAATTAGGAATAATTGCCTAAATCCTATTACAAACACATTGGTAAGCCCACACAGTCCAAACACTCAGCTAAAGGCTTAGCAAAAAGTTTGTAATCCAACCCAATTTTGCACTATCGTGCAATAAGTATTCCCCCCCAAACAAATTTGTTTGGGGCTTCGTGGATAACTTAACTTCAAACTTGACAAAGTTGTACGTATAAACCGCCCAACTTATAACATGGCTTCAAACTTAAGCGGGGTTTTAGTAGTGTTTTGACAAAAAATGCTATCTTTAACTTTCGGTAACGGGTGATAGGGAAACAGGGCGGAAATCCCCGCCAAAACTTAACCGCGGACCATTATAAATAAGCCGCTAAAAATTCTGAAAATCGAGCAATTCTGCTCTTTTTAATAAGCATTTAATTTAAGAGTCATTTTTCGCGTTCTGACAGCTTTTGCATTTTAGAAAGGTAATTTACTTTCTGACAATGAAAGTTTAATTTATTCGTGCTGTTTGATACTGAACTTAGCGAAGCGTTATCTTGAGACGAAGTCGAAAAATTTATCGAGTATAGTTCGGTAAGCATGATAGAAAATTGTTTTAGTTTTTCCAACGCGCTTTTGTGCTGTCGCACAAACAGGAATTCTTATATAAGCATATTTGTTCAGCAAAAGAGCTTATATAATTAGTATTTCTTTTGTTAAATGGATTATCTCATACCATGTATTAACATTGCTTTTTTAATACCCATAATTCTACCATTTCGGTAGTACGCCAGTTTTGATTTCTTCGTGTATTTTTAGAAGCTTGGCCAACTTGTTTTTGTAAAAATAATTCCTTTTGGAATCGTCCTCCGTTAGATAATTCTTCTTCGATAGGATGACTATTCCCAACTTTTGCAATTTGTGCCAAATTCGAAAATATAAGAACGACTCTTCCGTCGGCTTTAAGGTGTTTTTCTGATTTAGCAAAAAAGCGTGGAAACAGTTCTGTATCGTAATATATTGCTTTATCCATTCCTTCAGGATTATAAGAGGCAGCAATCCACGGCGGATTAAATACAATTAATTCCGTTTTTAAATCACAGTTAGCAAATAAATCACCATGAATTAGTTCTATTTTCGAATGTATCTTATTTTTATTTAGATCTTCGTTTAAACCAATAATTGCATTCGGATTTGAATCTGTTCCATAAATTTTTTCAAAACCATGTTTCAACATCTGGAAAGTGAGCACTCCGCTGCCAATTCCAATATCTATGGCTGATTTTTTTTCACCCTTATAATTTTTTAACCAATTATCAAACAGCTTCAGATGTTCGAATCGAGTAGGGAAATAAGTTCCGAAAAAGGGGTGTATCTTCTTGTTTAAAACTGGAATAGAAATACCTTTTTCGTACCATTGCCATGAGCTGTTTAAACCTTGAACTTGAGGGAAAGGCAATAAAAATTCCTTTAATTCAGGATAAAGTGTTTTAAGCCAGCCAATTTCTGGAGCTTTTCTTACAACTAACTTATTGTTGTTTACTAATAACAATAATCGATGCGAAAGTTCGCGAAATTCTGAACGATACTCTCGTTGTCCTTGAAATGATTGATCGGAGTATTTCTTTTTAAGGAAAGTCTTTAGTGAACTCAATACTATTAGTCCGCTGCTATAGAAATCTGCTATTAAAACAGGGTATCCATCAAGAAGTGCTTCAATAGCAAGTTGTGGATCCATTCGGCGCTTATATGGAACGACATCAATATTTGAAGTAATAGGCTCAGGACGATCAGCCCGTATTTCCTTGCCTGAGAATTTAAATATTAATTCTGATTCGTTCTTTAACATTTCTTAAATATAGTTTTGCACTTTGTAAAATAAAGCAAAAACTTTTTAAGCATCGATTCTTTTGCAGAAATGTATTGAATATCTAATTCTTTTATACTTTTTGCTAACTCGCTTTTGTTTGCCACCAGGCAAACAATTTAGAATCTCCAACATACTTTAAGCACTTTTGCTCTTTCCAGCAATGCTATTTCTAAAAACTAAAATAATTTAGAACTTCGTTGATAATTCCTACTTAACTGATAAATCTGTTATTGGCGCCCAATCCCTAACATGCGTTCAAATTACATGCGGGGGTTTGTTAGTTTGCAGTCATTTTACTATCTTCAACTTTTATTAGCGGGGGACAATGAAACAAGGCGAAAACCCGCACGTTACAAAAGCGCGGACCGTTACAAATAATGCGCCCTTTTGTAAATTCAGATAAGTTCATCTAATTTGACAAATTCGTAAATCAAGAATCTTTAGTAACGGTTTGATAGTTTTTGCAAGTTGGAAATTGTGTCTTGGTTTGACAATTAAAGTATATTCTTTTCGTAGTAGTTTGATAATGGATTTTTCGAGATAGTTCCAGTAAGTATGATAGTAAAAACATTTTTTTGCTCACCCGCTTAGCAGCTTTCAGCTGCTTTGGGAAAATCCTATCGCACATAGAAGCACTTTTGCTTCGCAAAAAAGATTCTATGTTGCATCATCTTTTGTTCTTAAAAAAGAATACTATTAACAGTTTCCTATTTAGTAATAAAACTTAATTTATTAACAAATTATCTAATTAGCGCATTTATAAGTATTTATTTGACTTGTAAACTTAAAATACTTATCTTATTTTTTTTAAACTATAAGTAACTTAAAACTATCAAACCATGAAAACACAAAACTTATTCAAGTCAAAATTACCTTTCGCACTAATTTTTGTTTTTGCATTCTTTTTATTTAATAGTTGCAAACAGCAAGCTACTGTTGATGCAATAGACGAAGAACAAAAAGCAAAAGAAGAATTGATGATTGAACTTTGTTATACATGTATTAATATCTGGGTTTCTGGTAATATGTCATTAGTGGATGAAGTTTATTCACCAGAAATAGTAAGGCATGTAGCTGGATATGAGGATGTTGTTGGTATTGAGGCTTATAAGGAAGAAATGAAAAGCCTTCATACAATCTTTCCTGATATGAGCTATAGCATTGATGAAATATTTGTTAAGGATGATAAAGTGTATTATAAATATATATTTTCTGGCACTAATACAGGTCCATATGGTGATTTACCCCCAACAGGTAAAAAAGTTAAAGTAGTTGTAATGGAAATTGACCGTATTATTGACGGAAAAATTGTTGAGGAATGGATTTTTTACAACCAGTTAGAAGTAATGACTCAACTTGGATTTACTTTAACACCACCAGAGGATCCTGGTAAATAAATAAATTTTTAATAATGCTGATTCAATATATTAAAGTAACAATTCTAAAAAAATGAACTATGAAAAAATCAAATTTATTTAAGTCAAAATCAATATTGCTTACAATTGCCATTTCTTTATTAATGTTTTTTATCTATGGATGTAATCAGAAAACTTCAGTAAATGAGGTGGACGAAGAGCAAAAAGCAAAAGAAGAAAAGATGATAGAACTAACATACACCTGTCTTGATATATGGAGCTCAGGAAATCTATCATTGGTTAATGAGGTTTATTCACAAGAAATGATAAGACACTGGGTTGGCGGTGATGAAATTGTTGGTATAGATGCATATATAGAAGAAATAAAGAAATTCAAAACGGCTTTTCCTGACATGCATTTTGAGGTTAATAATTTATTTGTTCGTGGGGAAAAAGTGTATTATGAACTTATAATGTATGCCACCCATACAGGTGTTTTTGGTGATGTACCCCCAACAGGTAAAAAAGTTATATGGGATATATTGGAGATTGACCGAATTGTTGATGGAAAAATTGTAGAAGAGTGGGGTTATTCTGATAAATTAGATTTAATGACGCAGCTGGGCTGTACTATTGTTCCCCCAGAAGTATCTGATAAATAGTGCCGAATTTTCTAGTGAGTTTTTTTAATCATCTGTTTATTTCTATAAAGTTTGAGAGGAAGATTCAAAATATTATTAATAGTAATTACAATTTATTTTTTCAGTTGCGATCAAACAGCTGACCGAAATCTCTTAGCTGAAAAAAAGAAAAAAGGTACTGTTTACGTGCAAGAATTAAATCCTAAAATTACTAAGGTAAATCCTGATACTGTATTAGCATTAATTAAAAAGGAAATTCCCTTGAGAAATAGACCTTTGGTGGTTAATCAGAAGGGAATAATTAGAATAAATGCAGGCAAACCCAAATCAATTAATTCAAATCAGTATAATGTTGAAGTTATAGTGCCCGGAAAGGATGGTGTACTATTGGCAAAGAAGGTTGATTTTATTGAAGAAAAAAAACTTTATCCTCTACCGGAACCTATTCCGGCCTTACCATTATCAAAGGTCGAGAACTCAATAAATAATATGGTTTTCCTTGACGTGGAGCAAAGTATTAATACCTCAAATATAACAGATATGCTCGAGGATAAAAGAGGTAATATCTGGTTTGCTTCTGAAGGTGCCGGTGTAAGTAAGTATGATGGAACCTCTTTTTTACACTTTACTACAACCAATGGAGTAAATCGTTTGTTGGTTACCTGTGTTTTTGAAGATAGCAAAGGAAATATTTGGATAGGAATAAATGGTGCCGGAGTGAGTAAATATGACGGAAAGACATTTACTCAGATTACAGAAAAAGATGGATTGATAAAAAACCAGGTTTGGTCTATTATAGAAGATAAAAACAGGAATATTTGGTTTGCAACAAGAGGTGGAATATGCAAATATGATGGAAAATCGTTTACAAATTATTCGGAAAAAGAAGGTTTGGCCGGCTCATGGATTCATTCAATATTAGAGGATAAAAAAGTAAATCTATGGCTGGGGACAGATAATGGAACTATAATAAAATTTGATGGAAATACCTTGCCTGCAGGACAGGCAGGATTTACAAACTATAACGAAATTGAAGGAATTGAAAATCATCCTATTATTTCTATAGAAGAAGATCGTAATGGTAATCTTTGGTTTGGTACTTCCGGTGGAGGTATTTTAAGATTTGACGGGGAATCCTTTTTTCAATTTACTGAAAATGAAGGATTAAATAGCAATAATGTATGTGATATTCTCGAAGATAAAAACGGTAATCTATGGATTGGTACTGAAGATGCCGGAGCTTGCAAGTTCGATGGAAAGCAATTTACTTATTACACCAAAGAAGATGGTTTAAGCAATAATTTGGTAAGGTCTATAATGGAAGACAGTAGAGGCAATATATGGTTTGGAACGTATGATGGAACTACTATTTATAAACCGAATTCATTTGTTCATTATTCGGAAAAAGAAGGATTAATTGGCGACTCAATAACTTCAATAATAGAAGATAAAAAAGGAAATATCTGGTTTGGTTCAAATGGTAGCGGAGTATGTAAATACGATGGAAACTCATATTCCTATTATACTAAAAATGATGGCTTAAGTAGCAATAATATTCAATCAATATTAGAAGATAAAGATGGAAATATTTGGTTTGGCACAAGTAATTCAGGAGTAAATATATTTAATGGTAAAACCTTTATTCATTATTCAGAAAAAGATGAATTAAATAACAACTCAATAAATTCTTTAATTCAAGACAAATCCGGGGATATTTGGCTCGGAATATATGGAGACGGGCTTAGCAAATATGTCGAAAAACCATTGCCTGCAAGATTTATTAACTACTCAAAAAACGGTGGTTTAAATAACAATTATGTATGGTCTGTAATTGAAGATGAAAATTCAAATATTTGGATTAGCACTCGATATGGCGGTGTAAATAAATATGATGGTAAAACATTTACACAATATGCACAGAAAGAAGGCTTAACAGATAATTCAATTTATTCAATGTTAGATGATAAGGCTGGTAATATTTGGTTTGGAACAATGAACAAGGGAATTGTAAAATATGATGGTAACGCTTTTACGCATTACTCAAAAGAAGATGGCTTAGCCAGCAATACCATATTTTCAATTATAGAAGATGAAAATGGGAGACTTTGGCTTGGTTCAGATGGAGGATTAAGCTGTTTTGAATTTATATCAGACCCGGAAAGAAATGATGAACATAAGATTAATATAACAAACTTTGAAATCGAAGATGGTCTTGACAATTTGGATTTTATGAAAAATGCTGTTTGTTTAGATAGTAAAAACCGATTGTGGTGGGGAACATCGAAGGGTGTTACCATGCAAGACATGAATAAATTAGTGCTTTCAAAAGAGCCACCAATTATCCAATTGAATACAATTGAAATAGAACAATCCTTCATTGATTATCCAAAACTTTTAAAAGCAATGGGTACTGGTAAAAATAGCTTTGCAGGTATAGAAAATAATATAAATTTGGATAAAGTAAAGTTTAGTGAAATTGCTAATTTTTATAACTTTCCTATAAAATTAAAACTACCTTATAATATCAATAATCTTATTTTTCATTTTTCTGCAATTGATTGGGATGCGCCTCAAAGAATACAGTATCAGTATTTTGTTGAAGGATTGGATAAAGAATGGAGGCAATTAACAAAAGAAAATAGTGCGGATTACAGAAATATTCCATTTGGTTCCTATGTTTTTAAAGTTAAAGCAATAGGAATAGCAAGCATATGGAGTGAAACATTCGAATATTCATTTACTATAAGTCCACCATGGTGGTTCTCTTGGTGGGCTTATGGTATATATATATTTGGCATTGTACTAATCATTATGCTAGTTTTTAGATGGAGAACTGCACAATTGAAACAACAACAAAGAGAATTGGAACAAAAAATAAAGGAAAGAACAGTGAAAGTTGTTAAACAAAAGGATGAAATAAAGGTAATAAATGAAAATTTAAAACAACAAAATGAAGAAATAATTTCTCAGAGAGATGAAATAGAAGCACAACGAAACTTTGCTATTGAACAAAAAGAACAAATTGAAATTCATAGCAAATCAATGACAGACAGCATAATATATGCACAAAGGATTCAGTCGGCAATATTACCGCCTGAGACTTATATTACTGAACTTCTGCATGAGAATTTTATATTTAACAAGCCGAGAGATATTGTAAGTGGAGATTTTTACTGGGTAAAACAAGTAAATCAATATATTGTAATAGTAGCAGCTGATTGCACAGGACATGGAGTTCCTGGTGCATTTATGAGTATGCTTGGTATAAGTTATTTGAATGAAATAGTGCAAAGAAGGGAGATAACACAGGCAAACCAGGTATTAAATGAGTTAAGAAGTCAAATAAAACATTCCTTAAGACAGCATGGACAAAGAGATGAATCAAAAGATGGAATGGACATAGCATTGTGTGTTATAGATACAAGAACTAAAATGATGCAATATGCTGGTGCGTTTAATCCATTATATTTAATAAGTGATGTAAATGAAGAACCTGAATTGAAAGAGATAAAAGGAGATCGTATGCCGGTTGGTTTCTATCATGGTAAAGACAAATCATTCACTAATCACGAAATACAGCTTGAAATGGGTGATACATTTTACATATTCTCTGATGGTTACAGTGACCAGACCGGAGGTAAAGAAGATAAAAAATTTATGAGTAAAAATTTTAAGAACTTGCTTATAGAAATTCATGAACAACCTATGTATGAACAAAAAGAGATTCTAGATAAAACTCTTACAGATTGGATGGATGGTTCTCCTCAAATAGATGATATTTTGGTAATTGGGGTGAGGGTTTAATATTGATAGAGTTGAATTAACGGTTTGTTGTTTGTATAATAAAAATTGCTATATGTACTTTTAGATAATTTATTAGGATTATTATTATTGTAAAAAATTAATTGCCAAAATCTTTTTACAAACACATTGTGCGTCATGCTAAAATAAGTTGACCATTTTAGTATGAAGAATTCTTCACTATTAACTTATAATAAAGTTATGCGGATAATCTGGCAAACGATTTTGAAAAGATAAAACGGATTCTTTTTTAATCACACCACCATCTATATTAATAGCATTTTGAATTGTATTATTATTCATCCAACTTTTACGGCCTCCTAAAATCGATGATAAGTGAACAATTAAAGCAGCTGATATTGACCTTGAAGCACTTTCCCATAAATAACTTGGAGTGTGATCAACCGCATAATAGTCGATATTATTAACTTGTAGCATTGGGTTTTTAAAAGTTGTTGGCTTTGCAAAATAGAATCCCATACCTTCGTCGCAACTAACATCAATAATTAGACATCCTGGATTTAAAATATCTTTCTCTTCTTCAGTCACAAAATCGATAGGATTATCTGTATTCTGATATATGCCATTAATAATGATTTCTGATTCTCTAATTAAATCAGACAAAGGTCGTACTGTTCCATCATGCTCTTCAATTACTAATCTCGATTCCTTTTCAATGCCTTCACGAATACGCACGTAGTGTACATCTAAAATTTCTTCACGCACTTCATAATCAGGTCTTTGAACACAAATAGTAATATCCCTGAATCCATGTGCTTTAAGAGCATAAATAGCTCCTCGACTTACAGCACCAAAACTAAAGATTATAACCTTACGTTGGTTACCATAGTGACCATCAATACCTTTTAACTGTAAGGCATGAATAACTGCGCAATAACCTGCCATTTCATTATTCTTATAAAATGTATGCCTTCCAATTTGACCACTTGGTGACCATACAAACATATCTTCAAAGGCAATTAGTGTTAATTTTCTATCTATTGCAGTTTGTGTAATGTCTCCTTGCTGAGCGCAATGCGGATAACCCCATATTAACCCTCCTTCACGTAATTCTTCTAAATCGGCTAACACCGGTTTAGCAATAATTACTGAACCAATTTCAGCTAATAATTCATGACGAGATGCAACTCCACCGGTTTGAGATCCAATAAATTCATCATCTAAACCAAAAGGTTTACCATATCCTTTTTCAAAAATTAATTGTTTACGAATATCTTCCGGTAGACGTGAAAGATGTTCTGGATGAATGGGAACACGTCTTTCATCTTCTTTTCTTGAAGTTCCAATAACTCCTAAGGTTAGTTTTTTCATAATTGCCCTCCTTGTTAATATTGTTATTAAACAATTTAATGTCAGCTTGACTACCCGTAATCCAATGAAAAATTATTTGCTGAAGTGAAAACTTGTGGTATTTAAGCAGCAAATTGAAGTCATAATTGATTGAAATCAAAAGTGGAATAAACCAGTTATAAAGATACTCTATTTTTAATAAAGATGCTAAAATCTAAAAATTGGTAAAAATAAAATTAATAAAAAAACCAACTATCTCGTGCTAAAATAGGTTGACTTATTTTAGCACGAGACAGTAAGGCAAAATCTGGATTGAGTGGGCTCTTTTATTAAAATTTAGAAGTTTACGGTTAGTTGAGCTGTCCGATCGTTTGGAACAGTGGGATGATAGAATTTAAAAACTATTCAATCCTAACTCCAATAACTAAAATATCATCTACTTGAGGTTCATTACCCATCCAATCGGATAGTTTTTGTTCTAGGATTTCTTTCTGTTCAGCCATAGATTGATCCTGGATTTCAAGTAAGAGCTTTTTAAAATTTGCGGTCATGAATTTCTTGCCACTTGCTCCAAGCTGATCTGGATAACCATCTGAGAAAATGTAAAATGTATCACCTATTTCCAGTTTTACCTCATGGTTCGTGAACGTTTTTTCTTTCCCAATATAAATTCCTACAGGCATTCTATCCGCTTTTATTTCTACTAATTGGGGTTTGTCATTTATTTCTTTAATTACATATAAGGAATTAAATGCGCCTGCATATTGCATGTTTTTTGTTTTAGTGTCAATGACACAAATAGCGATATCCATTCCATCTTTTGAGCCATTTTTGTTACCATGTTGCCTTAATGACCTTTTTATTTGTCTTCGAAGCTCATTTAACACTTCATTTGCCTGGGTAATTTCTCGCTGCTGAACAATTTCATTCAAATAGGAAATTCCTAACATGCTCATAAATGCTCCGGGAACTCCATGGCCGGTACAATCGGCCGCACAAATTATAATGTAATTATTAACCTGTTTTACCCAGTAAAAATCTCCGCTTACTATGTCTCGTGGTTTGAACAAAATAAAGTTTTCAGGCAACAACTCATTTATATATTCATATGGAGGGAATAAAGCAGTTTGAATACGTAGTGCATACTGAATACTGTCGGTAATGGATTTATTTTGAATTTCAATTTGGCATTTCTGTTCTAAAGCAATGTTTCGCTGCCCTTCAATTTCGTCTCGTTGAGAAATGACCTCTTCATTTTTATTATGTAAATCTTCATTTATAACCTGTATCTCTTCTTTTTGCTGCAGGAGAGCTTTATTAACTTCAAGAATTTCTACTTTCTGTTCTTTTAGCTGTTCATTTATTTTTTGAATTTGGTTCTTCTTATCTTCAACTTCTTCAATCATCACATTCATCAGGCTTATTGTGCTTTTTTCCCGGTTTAAATTGCTCGATAACTTAAAATCTGATTTTATGGCGCTTTTATTTAACTTTTTGCAAATGTCAGATAGCTGTTCTTTATCTTCATCTGTTAAATCAAGTGTTGATAATTTATTTTCTAAGATTTTAATAATATCCTGCATAGTAAAACTTTATATTTCTTTTAAAACTACAAGAATGCAAGTTTCATTATGAAAATTGGTAGCTTCATTCAAGGCATTACCATATTCACCCCAGGAAAAAAAGCCAGCAAGCGGCGCATCCCAAATGTCTTTAATTCCTTTCACTTCATCTTCCATTAAGGGGCCAAAAGCATAATATCTGGATGAACAAGAGAACATGATAAGTGCATCGGCTTTTTTGGCTTTTGTTTGTAAGCTCTTTACTTCATTTACAGTTTTATCTATTATCTCGAAACTTGGGAGTATCGAAAATTTAATTTTTGCTCCTTCCGTTATTCTTCCACCAAATAATATAGAGCGGTCTTCTTTATTTGCAAACATCACAGCTCTTAAAACAGGCTGTTTACCTTCCTCTATTATTTGAAGTGGAGTTTGTGTTCCGATTTCCGACATACGATTATTTTCAAATGAATCTTCCTTTATGTTATAATATTTTAAGAAAATATCCAGGGCAGGCATGCCATCAATTGTATAAACAATCTTTCCTTCAGCTTTGGTTACCGTTTTTTCAATACCAACAGTTTCCCAGCCGCTTGATGCTATACCGCTTACTTTAACCTTATTATTATTAATGATTAAAAATAAAGCACCATCATCTATTAATTTATTATTTGTAAAGATGTAGGTAATTAGAT
Organism: Bacteroidales bacterium; assembly: GCA_030668615.1. Lineage (GTDB taxonomy): Bacteria > Bacteroidota > Bacteroidia > Bacteroidales > UBA12077 > UBA12077. Next base: position 17,020 of record DAOUTQ010000039.1, read on the forward strand.
TTTGTAGATCTCCCGCTGCCATTCCACCATAAAAAGGAATATTTCTTTTCATTTCATCATTTATCCCTTCAACTACAGAAACTCCATCAGTTTTTATTGATGAAGTAACTGCAATAATCGCGGGGTTTTTGTATTTAGCTTTTGCAAAACTGGCAGCATTTTTTGATATCTCATATGTATTAGTATTCTTCGTTTCTTCATGGTAAAGTACAAAGTTATTTTTATTTATGTCTAATAGCATTGCTACTATTGATTGTTCCAAAATTTCTTCTCCTTCTATATTTTGATTTGAAGAACTTGCACCAAAAATTAAAATCTCATTATCTTGAAATATTTTACTTAACTCTTCTAAATCGAAAGAGTAATCTGCAAAAATAATTGCTAGAGTCGGTTTATAATCTGATGAAAGAGCATTATCAATTTTAGTCTTTATTTCGTTAATTGAACCGGCTTTCAGCGTAATTGATTTCATAGGTTTAATTTTTTTGTTAATTATTTTTCTTCTAAAACTACAAGAATGCAAGTTTCGTTGTGATAATTGGTAGCTTCGTTCAAGGCATTACCATATTCACCCCAGGAAAAGAATCCTGCAAGAGGCGCATCCCAAATGTCTTTAATTCCTTTCACTTCATCTTCCATTAAGGGGCCAAAAGCTGTATATCTGGCTCCACAAGAGAACATTAAAAGTGCATCGGCTTTTTTGGCTTTTGTTTGTAAGCTCTTTACTTCATTAATAGTTTTATCTATTATCTCGAAACTTGGTTGTATCGAAAATTTAGCTTTTGCTCCTTCCGGTATTCTTCCACCAAATAGCATAGAACGGTCTTCTTTATTTGCAAACATCGGACCTCTTAAAACAGGCTGTTTTCCTTCCTGTATTATTTGAAGTGGATATTTTGCTGCTATATCCAATATACCATTTTCAATTGATTCTTCTTTTATATTATAATATTTTAAGAAAATATCCAGGGCGGGCTGATCATCAATTGTATAAACAATGTTTCCTTTCGCTTTGGTTATCGTTTTTTCAATTCCGACAGTTTCCCAGCCGCTTGATGCTATACCGCTTACTTTAATTTTATCATTATTAATGATTAAAAATAAAGCACCATCATCTATTAATTTATTATTTGTAAAGATGTAAGTAATTAGAGTTTGTAAATCTCCCCCTGCCATTCCGCCATTAAAAGGAATAATTCTCTTCATTTCATCATTTATCCCTTCGACTACAGAAACGCCATCAGTTATCGCAGATGAAGTCACAGCAATCATTGCCGGGTTTTTGTACTTTGCTTTTGCAAATCTGGCAGCATTTTTTGATATCTCATAGGTATTATTATTCTTTGTTTGTTCATGGTAAAGGACAAAGTCGTTTTTATTTATGTCTAATAGCATTGCTACTATTGATTGTTCCAAAATTTCTTCTCCTTCTATATTTTGGTTTGAAGAACTTGCACCAAAAATTAAGATCTCATCATCTCGAAATATTTTACTTAATTCTTCTAAATTAAAAGAAATATCTGCAAAGATAATTGCTAGAGTTGGTTGGTAATTTTTTGAAATTGCTTTTGCTATTTGGTCCTCAATATCTTTAATGCTTTTGCCATGTAATGTTACTGCTTTCATAGCCTTATTTTTTTGAATAATAATGAAAAGGTAAGGAATAAATATTTTAATGTCAAGCAGTTGTATTTTGAATTTCTGAAAACTATTTACCAAAATATTATTACAGACACTTTGGTAAGCCCACGTTAATCCGACACACAGCCAATGGCTTACCAAAAAGTTTGTAATCCTCCCGAAAGCTTTCTGGACCAATTTTGCCCTTACGTTCAATAAAAAACTCGGCTGTATTAAGTTAATTATGAGTCCAAATAATAAAGTAATTTTATTATTAATTTTCAGTTTTTACTCCTGGGTTTAAAAACAAAAACTTCTACATAAGCGTCACTAACACTAATTCCACAACCCCCAGGAATATATATCTTTCCGTTCACTTTACATGAAGTAATAGCAATTCGCCCTTCTGGTATAGAAGATTTAGTTGTCCAAATGTCCGATACAGGATCATATTCCTCTACTGTTTTATATGCTATTGTAGGTGGGTAAACATTTCCGCCTCCAATTGCGTAGATCTTTCCATTTAATTCTGTAGTTGCATGACCCCACCGGGCAGTTGGTAAAGGAGATTTTGTTTTCCATGTATCAGTTACTGGGTCGTATTCTTCTACAGCAGAAGTAGTTCCTTTGTCATCATGACCTCCAATTGCATAAATCTTCCCATTCAAAACACAGCAAGTTAACATCCATCTTGGTGTTGGTATTGATCCAATTGTTTTCCAAGTATCTGTTTGTGGATCGTAAACTTCAATTGTTTTATAAATTTTCTTTATAGGCCAACCAGTAGCACCTCCAATAACATAAATTTTTCCGTTAAATGTTACAGGTGAATGCCCCCAGCGGGTGGTTGGCATCGGAGATTTAGTTGTCCAAGTGTCAGTTGTTGGATTGTATTCTTCTACAGTAGAAAAAGTAACATCATTTTCTGCCCATCCTCCAATTGCATAAATCTTTTCATTCAAAACGCAGCACGCAAAATCTCCTCTTCCAGTTGGCATATCGGCTTTCTTTGTCCATGTATCAGTTATCGGATTGTATTCTTCTACAACGGAATTTTGCGTTATACTACCACCAATAGCATATATTTTTCCATTTATAGTCCCAACAGCATGTCCACATCTTGCGGTAGGCATATTCGCACTTTGTGACCATATATCCTGAGCAACAGCATTACTAATAAAGAGTCCTATAAAAAGGATTCCACAGAATAATAATTTGTATTTTAACATCTTTGTCCTCCGATTAAATTGTTTATCAAAGATAATATTAGAAAATTCAGATGTCAAGTAATATCTTCAGTTTAAATTTATTATAAAGGCATTGTCTATAAGACTAAAAAGATTTCAACCTAAATATTAAATTGTTTGTATTTCAAGGTTAAGTTTTAACAGACTTGATAGGTCTGGTTTTCTTCCGCCCATTTTATAACATCGGGTTATAAAGCATACGGGGCTTGGTGGTTTGCTGACTAAGTTTTATCTTAGTAAAGTTGTTCAGCGGTGGATCCCGATAATAATCGGGACAGGCTATGAAACACAGCGGAAACCCGCACAAAATTTAACGCGGGACCGTTATAAATAAGCCACGAAAAAATCAGAAATAGAGCAATTCTGCCCTTTTTAATAAGCATAAGATTTAAGAGTCTTTTTTCGCGTTCTGACAGCTTTTGTATTTTAGTAAGGTTTTTACTGTCTGACAATGAAAGTGTAATTTATTCGTGCTGTTTGATACTTAATTTATCAAGATAGGTTTGAAAAGTGTGATAGAAAATTGTTTTAGTTTTTCCCAACGCGCTTTTGTGCTTCGCACAAATTGGGATTTAAATTTAAACACATTAGCGGCTTCGCCGCCAAAAGAGTTTAAATTTTAGACTAAAGTGTTAGTCTTTCAACTTATGATAAGAAATAGGTTTAAAAAAATCAACATTTGATACCCGCAGACCGTTAGTCCTAATGCTTTTTTAATAAAACTTTCACTTCTTTGATTATTAGAAATTTAAAACGAGAACAAACTCTACTTTTAAAGAATATTTTGTAAATTTGATATAATAATTTTTAGGAATACTATTATGAGAAAAATTTTAAAAGCTGGAGTAATATTTTTAATAGCAGCATCGCTTTTATATTATTTTTGCAACAAAGATGATAATGAATCTCGATGCGATAATTTATTGACAGAATTAATGACAGCAGAAAGTAATTTCGAAGATGAAAGAGATACTCTAAGCTGTAGTATTTATAAAGAATTAATTGAAGAATATCTGGAGTGTAATATATCCGATAGTTTAAGAAACTTCTATCAATTAATATATAATGAATTTAATTGTACTGAATATCATATAAAAATTCTTGATAAATGGAAATTAGTAAAAGGATATCACTATTTGGGGGGATATTATATTCCTGACGAAGAAGACCAAAGGATAGTAGAATATACAATTAATGGTATTCGCATTTTATATGATTATCAAAGCATCGAAATAACTCGTTGTAATTATTCAATAACACAGGATAAGATTACTATATATAGAACAGATTATAACTGGAGTGAAGATCATATGTATTGGTTTGTAAGTGATACTTTAAAAGTAAGATATTATAGTGGTGTTGAATATCGCGATGAATATTATATACCAATTGAATAGTAATTTAAAATCAATTTCTTTATGTGTTAATAAAGTGCAAATGATAGCAGAAGCTCAAAAAATGTAGTGGATTAATATTATTAAATTCCTAAAATGAAACAAAAATTTATCATAGCAACAGTATTTCTGTTATTCTTTATAATACCATTCAAAGTATACTGTCAATACACTTGGGGTGTATATACTAGCATGGTTGACTCTGCTAACCAAGAATTATGGGAGGAATATGGCGGTGGAAATGGAGCAGCAAATATTATTAAAAATATTAGTACAGATATAAATTCTAATGTCTATATAGCTGGTACAGATTTTATGAGTATCAATTTTAATGACATCACTCTACCTTCGGGAATATTTGTAGTCAAATATGATTCAATTGGTAATCTTAAATGGGCTAAGTCTCTTTATGGGGGAACAAATAATGTTAATAGTATTGTTACTGACTCAAATGAAAACTGTTATGTGCTTGGTTGGTTTAAAAACTATATATGTTCAGGGACCATAGAATTGGAAAGCGAAAGTAGTGATGATATTTTTATTATAAAATTCAACAAAGATGGTGAAGTAATCTGGATTAAAAGTGTTTTAAGTCTTGATTATCTAGCCAGGCCTAGTGATATTTCAATTGATGAAGCAAGCAATCGTATTTATATAACAGGCTATGAAGATAGTACAAGTACAACTTCAAATTCGTCAGAACTATTTATAGCAAAATACAATTTATTGAATTGTAACTTAATAAAAAAAATAACAATTGCTAAACAAATAGGTGGCGGTCAGGCACATAATAATGCAGGCTACGGAATAACAAACGATGGTTCTTTTATTTATATAACCGGTTCTTTAAGGGATAGTGCAAGGTACACAAATATCTATGTTTCAAAATTAGATACTTCATTAAATATTATTTGGGAAAAACAATTTGGTGATACTACGGGTGAAAATATAGGATATGATATTACTTTAGATGACGAGAATAATATTTACATAACTGGTATTTTTGGAGGAGCTGTTACTTTTAATAATCAAACACTAGATCCACAAGATTGGGCAGATTTATTTATTGCTAAATTTAATAACGATGGGAATGTTTTATGGGTAAAAAGTGCAGGTTCAAATATTCCCGGATATAAAGGGATGGATTTCGGATATTCAATCTGTTTTGATAACAACAATAGCATTTATTTATCGGGTTATGTTGGTCATAATGCAGAATTTTCAAGTTCAATAAAAACCTTGTGTGAAGGTCCTTTCATTGCTAAATACAACAAGAGTGGAGAGGTTGTATATGCTAAATCATTTTATACAGGTTATGATAGTAATTATGAGAGAGGTACAGGATATGTTGCAAGTGATAAGAATTCCAATTTGTTTTTTTCTACAAACTTTATAATCAGTATAACTGACACTTGTGTTGTGAATACGAATATGAATTCAATGAATATTTATTCAAAAATATATCCTAATCCAAATTTTGGAATTTTAAATATAGAGCATTACTCAAATACAGATGAAGAACATGATATTAAAATATATGATAATTTAGGAAATGTAGTTTATCATGAAAAAAGGAACTTTGTATATGGTACAAATAAAATTACTATAAATTTAGACTTTTTACCTACAGGTTTCTATATTTTAATTATCGAAAATGATAATTATTTAATATCAACCAAAAAACTCCAAATAATAAAATAAATTTACTAAGTATGTCATCACCAGTAATGTGGTGCTTTTACTTACTTCGTTTCCCGTAAAACGGGACAAGCTATGAGATAAGTTGTTTTAGTTTTTTCCAATGCGCTTGCGTCCAAGGGCACATTGAGTTTGGATATTTTATATTTTTATTCCAATGTGAACTAGTTGGTTTATGATACTTTCATTCAATTTTTGGTAAGTTATACCGTTTATTATTCAAGTTGTCATATTTGTGAAAAACAAATATGGATTGAATATATAACGGCATTTGTTTACATCCCGAATTTCGGGGAACAATTCTAATCTTCAAAACATCACATTATATGCGACATTTTGAAGAAGAATTGGTATTATATGAACTTTTGCTACGGACGAAAAATTAATTTTTTAATGATAGCCTTCGCATTTGTAAACACATTTGCAATTTTTCCAGTACTTGCCACACAATCCAATTTCAAAAGAGTTTACAAAACCAAGCCTATTTTGCCTCAAATAAAAATATTAAACCATCATGCAAGCTATTCTTTGGGACATGGCCTTCATTTTCGTAAAATAAGTATTTACATGAAACTTTATCTTTTAAATTGTTTTTAATTGATTTTGAGAAATCGGTCATTTGTTGATGAACTTTCCCTTCTGGATCAAGCGGGTCTTTAAGTCCATGTGTAATAAAGACTTTTTGTCCAT
>DAOUTQ010000008.1 GCA_030668615.1 Bacteroidales bacterium
AATGAAATTAAGTTGGTCAAGAGAAGAAGTTGATACAAAATTACATGGAATCATGTGTAGTATTCATGAAGCATGTGTTAAGTATGGAAAAGATGCAGATGGACATGTTGATTATGTAAAAGGAGCAAATATTGCAGGTTTCTTAAAAGTAGCAAATGCAATGTTAGATCAAGGAGTTATTTAATTTATATATAACTTAGAGTTTTTAGTTTGTAGTTTATGGTTAAGGGAGCACATTATGTGCTCCCTTTTTTATGTCTAATTGTCATATCTATAATAAATACATTTAAAATATGAACAAATTGACAGATGTATATAGGTTGGTATATTAATTGAAGGTTATTTACAAAATTAAAATTATGAAAGAATTTGTAACAAAACATAAGTTTGGACTGTTATTAATAATACCGGGAATTATTGCTGGCTTTTTATACTGGAAGTATGTAGGTTGTGCAAGTGGCACATGCGCGATTACATCAAACTGGCATACTATGGTTGGATTTGGTGCTCTTATTGGGTATTTTATTGGTGATAGTATTGATGACGTAATAAAAAAGCGTAAATCGAAAGAAGAGAATGATCATCAAAAAGATTAACACGAAAAAGTATTTATTTAAAAATCTATAAATTCAAAAAAAATGAAAAGAGTATTATTAATAGCGTTAATTGCTTCTGTAGGTTTTACCCAGGCATGTCAGGGAAATGCAAGTGCCTCAGAAGAGAACAAAAAAGAATTATCTGAAGCTAAAACAGAAAAGGTAAAAACAGAGAAAGCAACTATTACTTTAAACAAAGAAGAATTCAAGAAGAAAGTACTGAATTATGAGGTAAATAAAACTTGGAAATATGAAGGTGATTTACCAAGTATAGTTGATTTTTACGCAGACTGGTGTGGACCATGTAAAATTGCCGCTCCAATACTTGAAGAAATTGCCCAAGAATACAAAGGAAAAATACATGTATATAAAGTAGATACACAAAAAGATCCTGAACTTGCGCAAATGTTTGGTGTGCAAGGAATACCTGCATTTTTATACATCCCAATGGAAGGGCAACCAACTATGAATTCTGGAATTGGAAGAACAAAAGAAGAAACTAAAGCAATGTTTAGAAAAGCAATTGAAGATATTTTATTAAAAGAATAATTGTTTCATTTAGTTAAATGTTACTTTTTAAAAGCTGTTTCCTATTTAGGAGCAGCTTTTATTTTCTCATTAGTAGTGTTTTTTAGTTGTATTTATTACCAATCAAGTAGTTTTTAACATAATCCAAAACACCATCTTCTAAATCCGTAAAAGGTTTGTCATAACCTATCGATCGAAGTTTACTCATGTTAGCTTCAGTAAAATATTGGTATTTATCACGGATATCAACAGGAGTATCAATAAAACCTATATTTTCAGTAATATCCATTCCTTTAAAAGTATTCTTTGTTAAATCAAGAAAGGTTCTTCCTTTTCCGGTTCCAATATTATAAAGACCAGAATCTTTTCTATGATTCATTAAAAAGAACATAATGTCACTCAAATCCTTAACATAAACAAAGTCACGAGTCTGACCACCGTCTGTAAAATCGGGATTATGAGATTTAAACAGATTCATTTTTTCGGTTTTCTTAATCTGATTAAATGCGTGTAGAACAACCGAAGCCATTCGACCTTTATGATATTCATTCGGACCATAAACATTAAAGAATTTCAATCCTGCCCAGAAATAAGGTTTCTTTTCCTGCGCTAAAGCCCATTTATCAAAATCGTTTTTCGATTCTCCGTATAAGTTCAAGGGTTTTAACTTCTCAACAATTTCATGATTATCTTTGTATCCAAATTCTCCAAGACCATATGTTGCTGCAGATGAAGCATAAACAAGAGGTAAACCATATTTTACACATTTTTCCCAAACCGCTTTTGAATAGTTAAGATTCAGAACATCATAAATTTCTTTAGGAAATCCTGTAGTTGCCGATCTGGCTCCCATATGAAAAACGAACTGTACAAAACGTTGGTTTTCTTCTAACCAATCAATAAAATCATCGCGATGAATTTTGTGAGAAAAGATCTTGCCTTCAAGATTTTTATTTTTTTCAGGATGAGAAAAGTCATCAACAACAACTATATCCTTAAATCCTTCACTATTGAGTTTGCTAACTAAATTACTGCCAATAAATCCTGCTGCTCCGGTAACTATAATCATAACTGTTTTGTTGTTTAATAACGTGTGCTAAGTTAAGAAAATTTGCGTATTCATTTCAGGTAAAACACCTAAAGATATTGCCTTGTCATATAATATCTCAATTGCTTTTTTCCCATCTTCACCTAAATCAATTGTAAAGTTATTTACATATAACTTAATATGTTTATACATTACATCTTCATCCATTTCCTGTGCGTATTGTTTAATATATGGATAAGCCGATTTAGGATTTTCAAAAGCAAATTCAACACTTCGTTTTAAAACTCTGTTTATTTTTAACTGAAGATCGTGTTCTAATTTCCTGTTTACAGCAATTCCCCCCAAAGGAATAGGAAGTCCTGTTTCTTTTTCCCAATATTCTCCAAGATCAATAATTTTCTTCAATCCTTTTTTTTCGTACGTAAATCTGTTTTCGTGTATAATTAATCCAGCATCAACTTCCTTATCAAGAATTGCATCCTCAATATCTGAAAAAAGATATTCTTTCTTATTTTTTGCTTCGGGGAATGCTATGCTCAGTAATAAATTTGCTGTGGTATTTAAACCTGGAATGGCAATTTTAACATCATTTAATTCATCAGGATAAATCTTTTGTTTACTTATAAGTAAAGGTCCATTTTTATATCCCAAAGCACTTCCTGAATCTAATAAAAGGTAGTTGTTCGCAATCTTTGAGTATGCATGGTAACTTATTTTGGTAACATCCAACTCATTGTTTAAAGCTTTGGTATTTAACTCTTCCACGTCAGCTAAAACAACATCAAAATCAAGATCTTCAGTATCTATTTTGTGATGAACCAAAGCATCAAAAATAAAAGTATCGTTTGGGCAGGTAGAAAAACCTAATGATATTTTTTGCATAATTTAGGTCCCCTCGTTTTTCTTAATAACATCAATTATTTCAAAAAGTTTTTCATTAAGATTGCTTATTGCTAAAGGAATATCCCAGTTTGCATTATTTCTTTCCTCTACATAATTAGAAATAGATCTTATTTGCATGAATTTAACACCCTCATTTAAACAAACATAAAAAAATGCAGCACCTTCCATAGTCTCAATATCAGCTTTAAATTTACTCTTGAATAATTCAATACTGGACTTGTTTCCATGAGTTGTATTTACAGTTATGCCTGAAACATTTTTAAGTTTCAGATTTAATTTAGTTGGATTAAGGAGTTTGCTATCAGTAAAAGGTATTTGATCTTTCTCAATAAATCCTTTTTCGAAAAGAGTGAAAAACTCATTTTTATCTTCAATTCCAAGATCTGCAAGCTCATCCGATTTAACATTTACTACATCACCTATATTCAAATCTGGTGTGAAACTACCAGCAATACCAACATTTATTATAAAATCGTATTTTTTAATAGATAATTTTTTTGTTAATGCATAAGTTGTTAAAGTACTTCCAATTCCTGTAACCAGAAAATCAACACTAAAATTTTTATTTCCTGAGTATTTCATAACGCATGCCGTTGATGTTTTGATCTTTAGTCTGTTTTTTAAAGGAAGTATTTCTTTTTCTGTTGCAGAAACAATTAATATCTTCATGTTTATTAGTATTTTTGTTAACTCAAAGATATTATTTTTATATCAGATTTGTTGTTAATTTATAAATACAAAAGCAGATTCAAACATGGTTTACGTAACCCGAAGAGAGCGTTTTAGTGCCGCACATCGATTATTCAGAGAAGAGTGGAGTGATGATAAAAACTTGGAGATATTCGATAAGTGTTCATACCCAAACTGGCACGGACATAATTACGTACTTTATGTTACAGTTAAAGGTGAGCTAAACTCTGAGACAGGTTTTGTTGTTAATATAAAACGTCTGAGTAAAATTATTAAAGAAAAAGTAATTGTTAAACTGGATCATAGAAATCTAAACTTAGATGTTGATTTTTTAAAAGGGAAGATGGCTTCCACTGAGAATTTAGCAATAGGTATTTGGGAACAACTTGAGCCTACTATTAGTGCTTTAGGTATTCAGTTACATCGTATTAAAATTAAAGAAACAGAAAATAATTACGTAGAATATTTTGGAAATTAAATAATTATGGAAATAATAAATAACGGGGTTAAAACATTTGATGATATTGGATATGCAAGAATTGACAGATGGGATGATGAAAAAACAGCCAAGTTAGCTGTGCATTACAAAGCAATTCTTGAATTAATAGGTGAGAATCCTGAAAGAGAAGGTTTGTTAGATACTCCAGATCGAGTGGCTAAAGCAATTCAGTTTTTAACTAAAGGGTATGGAATTGAGCCAAAAGACATATTAAAATCTGCTATTTTTAAGGAAGATTATAAGCAAATGGTTATTGTTAAGGATATTGAAATATATTCAATGTGCGAGCATCATATGATTCCATTCTACGGGAAAGCTCATGTTGCTTATATACCAAACCAACATATTACAGGATTAAGCAAAATAGCTCATGTTGTTGAGGCTTATGCAAGAAGACTGCAGGTTCAAGAGCGACTAACTATGCAGATACGTGATTGCTTACAGGATGCTTTAGATCCGATGGGAGTAGCTGTAGTTATTGAAGCTTCACATATGTGTATGCAAATGCGAGGTGTTCAAAAGCAAAACTCTGTAACAACAACTTCAGCATTTACTGGAATCTTTTTACGTGATACTAAAACGCGCGAAGAATTTATCCATTTAATTGGATCAAGACTTCATTAAAAAGCATTTACAATATAATATAAAATACCATTTCGATTTATTTTTGACTCGTAATATCAATTCTTCATCAAAATGTCGTATTTAAAATCTAATTTAATGTTTAGAATTGTTCCCCGAAATTCGAGATGTAAACAAATGCCGTTACATATTCAATTCATATTTATTTTTACAAATATGACATATTGAATAGTAAACGGTATAAATGATATTTTCTTATTTTTGACCGCTGTAATTGATGAAATATATATTAATCAAAACATAAAAATATGAAAGCATACGTATTCCCTGGTCAGGGAGCACAATTTGTAGGAATGGGTAAAGATCTTTATGATAATTTTCCTGTTGCCAAAGAATTATTTGAAAAAGCAAATGAAATTTTAGGTTTTAGAATTACTGATTTAATGTTTGAAGGTACTGAAGAAGATTTAAGACAAACAAAAGTTACTCAGCCTGCTATTTTTTTACATTCAGTTATTTTAGCTAAAACTACCGAAGGCTTTAAGCCTGAAATGGTTGCAGGTCATTCATTGGGAGAGTTCTCAGCTTTAGTTGCAAACGGAGCATTATCTTTTGAAGATGGATTAACTTTAGTATACAAGCGTGCTATGGCAATGCAGAAAGCATGTGAAATTGAACAATCGACTATGGCAGCAATTATCGGTTTAGAAGATAATGTTGTTGAAGATATTTGCACAGGCATTGACGATGTTGTTGTTCCTGCAAACTATAACTGTCCAGGGCAATTGGTTATCTCAGGTTCAATGAAAGGAATTGAAGTTGCTTGTGAAAAAATGAAAGAAGCAGGCGCTAAACGTGCTTTACCATTAAAAGTTGGTGGTGCTTTCCATTCTCCATTAATGGAGCCTGCAAGAGTTGAGTTAGCCGAAGCTATTAATTCTGCTAATTTTTCAAATCCTATTTGCCCTGTTTATCAGAATGTTGATGCAAAGCCTTATACTGATGCAGCTCAAATTAAAGAAAATTTAATTAAGCAATTAACTTCGCCAGTAAAATGGACATACATTATGCAAAATATGATTGCTGATGGAATGAGCTCTTATACTGAAGTTGGACCAGGAGCTGTTTTACAAGGATTACTTAAGAAAGTAGACAGGCAAATTCCTACTCAAAGCGCATAGGTTGTAGATTGTAATGTCATACTTCGATATCGTTCAGTATGATAATGGAAAGAATATTGAAAAAAGTTGTCATGCTGAGTTTATCGAAGTATAGACAACTTTTTTTATTTAAAATTTCAAAGAAATATTTTGTTTTGTCTCATCATGAAGACTTAACGGAACAGGTGAGACTTTTACCAGACTTTGTAAGATTTTCTTTTGTTTATCGTTTAAATCACACATTGAAAAATCATATTCAATTTTTACTTCGGCTACTCTGCGAGGGTTTTCCGACATAATTTTCCATGTTTTTGCTGTTGCACCATCAATGCTAAAACCACTTTCTTTAGCCTTGATTCCCATTATCGTAAAAATACAACTTGCTAATGATGTAGCTAAAAGATCTGTTGGTGAAAATGTTTCTCCTTTACCCTTATTATCTGTAGGAGCATCTGTAATTAGCTTATTCCCAGATTGAACATGTACTGCTTCTGTTCTTAACTGGCCTGTATATGTAGTATGAATTGTTTCTATAGTTTTCATAAATTAATAATTGTTGTCTAATATTTTAACATAACCAAATTCATCTTTTTCAATAAAATTCTTTTGGAAATTCTGTTACACCACTTACACCTTTCAAGCCATCTCTAACTAATTCAACCACCATACAATTTTTTTCGGGTGCATCAAATGATAGTTTTATTCTATATTTACTTGTTAGCTCGTACCCAAACTTTGGATAATAATTTTCATGACCTACTAAAACAACAGATTTATATCCTAATTCTTTTGCTTTTAAGTGTGCTTTTTCTATTAGTTTGCCTCCAATTCCTTTGTTTTGGAATTCAGGTAAAACAGAAACCGGTGCAAGTACCAAAGAATCAAAACTTTGTTTTTCATTTGCAATTTTAATCTTAGTTAGCATAATATGCCCAACAATTCCACCATCAGATTCTGCAACCAACGATAATTCCGGGATAAAAGTACTTGATTTTCTTAATCTCTCAACAAGATATTGCTCATCGTGGTTGCTAATTTCTAATAAAGCAAAAGCTTGTTTTGTTAAATCAAATACTTTCTGATGATCAGAATTATTTTCCTGGCGAATTTTAATATCCATTATAACAAGAAATTTGTTTAGCCAATTTATACAGCTTTAACAAATATATAAAAATAAAGTTTTTGAAAAATAGAAAATCTGAATGGCTTATCTAAGAATGTCCACAACTTGCACAACCTGAGCTAACATTTTCAAGCCTGTCAATGTCTCTACGACACTTAATTTCTTCGTGCTTGGCGCATTTCAATCCTAACTTGCGCATGTCTTTATTTCCTCCGATTGAACTTTGAGGAAATTTTTTGTTTTTGCGGAAGAAAACGTTAAATCCCATAGCCAAAATAGCTATTGATAATATACCTAATACTAAAAGAAGTAATTCTATAAACATTAATTAATCTTTGTTGTTATACTTTTCGAATGCAAAGATAGATATTTAAATCTTTATTTAGCTATATAGATCTTTACATTCTGGGATGATTATAGTAAATAATAAACTTTAAAAGTTTAAAGATAAACAGTAATATATTATGGCAACAAAAACACAGGAAAAAAAAGATACAATAAATAAACAAAAAACAGTATTTGATAAAAATGAGGTTTTAAATGATTACAAATTAGCATATTTAAGTCGCCAGATTAGTTTACTGGGGCGTAAAGAAGTACTAACAGGTAAAGCTAAGTTTGGGATTTTTGGTGATGGAAAAGAAATTACTCAGATTGCAATGGCTAAAAATTACCAAAATGGTGATTGGCGTTCAGGATATTACCGCGATCAGACTTTTATGATGGCAGCCGGATTATTCACTGCAGAAGAGTTTTTCGCACAATTATACGGAGAAACAGATGTTAAATTAAACCCTGGAAATGGAGGCAGATCATTTAATAATCATTTTGCTACACGAAGTTTAAATCCTGATGGAACATGGCGGGATTTAATGAAGCAAAAAAATTCATCAGCGGATATTTCTCCAACTGCAGGACAAATGGCTCGTTGGGTTGGATTAGGCTATGCTTCAAAATTATTCAGAAATATTAAGGAATTACATCAGTTTTCAGATTTGTCGGATAAAGGTAACGAAGTAGCTTTTGGAACAATTGGTGATGCAAGTACATCGGAAGGTCAGTTTTGGGAATCAATTAATGCTGTTGGGGTTTTACAGGTTCCTGCTGTTATAACTGTTTACGATGATGGTTATGGTATATCTGTTCCAAAAAAATATCAAACAACAAAAGCAAGTATTTCTGAAGTATTAAAAGGTTTTGAGAGAACGAAAGATAAACCAGGTATTGTTATTTTAAAGGCTAAAGGTTGGGATTATCCTGAATTATTAAAAATCTTTAAAGAAGGTGTTGATATTGCTCGTAAAGAACATGTTCCTGTGCTATTTCATATCGATGAAATTACTCAGCCACAAGGACACTCAACATCAGGTTCGCACGAGCGTTATAAATCGGAAGAAAGATTAAAATTTGAAGATGAGTTCGATGGAATAAAAAAAATGCGCGAATGGATTCTGAAAGAAAAATTGGCCACAAATAAAGAATTGGAAAATGTTGAGGTTGAAGCACAAAATGAAGCGAAGCATGCTAAGAAAGTGGCTTGGAAAAAATTTAAAGATCCTGTAAAAATAGAAAGAGACAATTTGGTTGATATAATCGATAATCGATCATGCATGTGTAAAAGGGAAGGTTATGATAAGGTTGGTGCTTTTACTAACGATCTTAAAAAGATAATTGAGCCAATTCGTAAAGATAATTTTAGTACAGCCAAGAAAATATTACGTCATGTTTGTACCGATTGTAACATAAGAGGAAAACTTCAAAAGGATCTTTCCTCGTGGCTGGACGAAAACTATGACGATAATTACGAAAGATATAATACTTCATTACATAACGAAAGCAAAAAATCTGCATTAAATGTGCAGGAAGTAAAACCAATAATTAAGCCAGATTCTCCTGAAGTGGCAGGACGTGAAATATTACGTGATAATTATGATTATCTCTTTAATAAATATCCGAAGTTAGTAACATTTGGTGAAGATGCCGGACATATTGGTGGAGTAAATCAATCATACGAAGGTTTACAAAAAAAATATGGTGAACTTAGAATTACGGATACAGGAATTAGAGAACAAACTATTTTAGGACAGGGAATAGGTCTTGCATTAAGAGGTTTAAGACCAATAGCTGAAATACAGTACTTTGATTATCTTCTTTATGCTTTACAGGGAATGAGTGATGATTTAGCAACAACGCATTACAGAACTGCTGGCGGACAGGTTGCACCAGTAATAATTAGTACACGTGGTCATAGATTAGAAGGAATATGGCATTCGGGATCACCGCTCAGTATGGTAATAAATTCTATTCGAGGAATTTATGTTTGTGTGCCTCGAAATATGACTCAGGCTGCAGGTTTTTACAACACATTACTTGAAGGTGAAGACCCAGCATTGGTTATTGAACCTTTAAATGGATATCGATTAAGAGAGAAACGCCCTGAAAATATTGGCGAATATAAAATTCCATTGGGTGTTCCTGAAATTTTGAACGAAGGAACAGACGTAACATTGGTAACTTATGGTTCATGTGTTCGAATTGCACAGGATGCAGTTGAGCAATTAAAAGAATTTGATATTTCTGTGGAATTAATAGATGTTCAAACTCTGCTTCCTTTTGATAAAAAACATATGATTGCAGAGTCAATTAAAAAAACAAACAGGGTTGTATTTTTTGATGAAGACGTACCTGGAGGAGCAACTGCATTTATGTTGCAAAAAGTTTTAGAAGATCAAAGTGCTTATTATCACTTAGATTCTGAGCCAAGAACAATAACTGCAAAAGATCACCGTCCTGCTTATACCAGTGATGGAGATTATTTTTCTAATCCTAATGCCGAAGATGTTTTCGAAGCTATTTATTCCATGATGAATGAATCAGATTCTAAAAAACATCCCGAACTTTATTAATTAAAACCAATATAAACTATTAAAGCTGTAATGAGTTTCATTGCAGCTTTTTTTATTTTTAAGTAAATTGTATAAAAAAATATCATGGCATTTAGTTTATTTAAAAAGAAAAAGAAGAAAAAACAATTACAAGATTTAAATGGAAATCCATTATTTGCTGGAGATAAAGTTGATTGTTTAAGATACGAAATGGGAGAAAGTGTTTTGCTTGAAGGAGAAAACGGGTTTGAATACGAATCGATTAAAACAGGACAGAAAATAAGCTTTGCAAAGATGATTGATGCAGCTACCTCTTTTCAAAAAGTGAGGAAATTGGATTAATTTTTTAATTAAAAGCTTGAAAACTCTCAATTGTCATCCCCAACTTGATTGGGGATCTATTATTTAACAAATAATATTAATAAATAGATTCCAATTTTGACGGAAATGACATTGTTTACATTGTGTCAAAACCTTGTTTATAATAGAATTAATTTACCTTTGCAGCAATGAAAAAAGTGCTGCTAATACTAAAAAAACTAATTGGATATATCTTCCTTATCCCAGTATATTTCTACAAATTGGGAATTTCTCCGTTTACTCCTGCATCTTGCAGGCATACACCAACTTGTTCAGAATATTTTATTGAGGCTGTAAAAGTTCATGGTCCTTTCAAAGGTAGTTGGATGGGATTAAAACGACTTTCAAAATGTCATCCTTGGGGTACACACGGATACGATCCTGTTCCTAAAGTTTCTGTTAAGGAATATAAGCCAAAGAAAAATAAAAGAGCCATTATCATTTGATAATGGCTCTTTTGTATTAAAGTTTTTTAATAAAAGTGCGTTTCAGAATATAGCTCCATACAAGATAAATCTTGGGGAGTATTAATATTGATAAAAGCTTTGCGATATTCTTCAAGATCGTCCAGATTGTGATATCTTACGTTTAAATCTTTAATAAAATTTTCAATAGAATATTTATTAGCTCCATTTAAAAAATTATTTAGATTTTCGAAAATATTTTTATTGTAAATAGCATGCAGAGGCTCTTTAAAATCTTTAATTCTGGGAATTGCTGCATCACATTTTCTTTTGTTATAAAATTCAATGTGTTTTTTTACAATTCCACTTGAAATACAAGGCATATCGCTTGCAAAAACAAATACTGCATCATTCTTTGCAACTTTCAGAGCTGCGTGTATTCCACCTAAAGGTCCGACGTTTTTTATTTCATCAGGTACCAAGGTATAGTGCTTATATCCTTTAAATTCTTCAGGAGTATTTGTTACAATAATAATATCATCAAAAAGCTCATGTAAAATTTTTATTGTACGTGCAATTATACGTACACCGCTAATTTGAATGTTAGCTTTTGTTTTTCCGTTGAATCTTTTATTTGCGCCTCCCGCAAGAATTACTGCTGATACTTTGTTATGTTCCTTAAATGATTCCATAACTTTTGTTTTCGTTAAACAATTTAGAATTTGTATCGCATTTTGCGAAAATGTAAGTAATAAGGTTAGGTCCTTACTTAATTTAAATTAAGCAATCAAATATATGAAAAATATAAACGCTTGAGCCTTGTTGCTTTCTTGCTAAATACCAACGGTTGAAAGTTTTTGTATTTCAATTATTTATCTATAAAAATTATTGTTAATTTAGAAAGAATTTAAATTAAAAGCGGCGAATTTAGTACTTTAGAAATTAATATGTGGCAATAATTAAAGCCTGTATTGTTGATAGTTACACACCAATATCTTCAGCTATTTCTTTCATTGCATTGAGAGCAATTTCAGTAAAATCGTTTAAAGAAAGACCTATTTTCTCACATTCCATTATATTTTCTCTACTTACTGAAGCAGCAAAGGCGCTTTGTTTCATGCGTTTAGTTACCGATTTAGTTTTCACATCTTTTATTTTCTTGTCTGGATAAACTAAGGCTGTTGCATATATGAGTCCTGTTATTGTTTCTCCAGCTGCAAGTGCATGTTGAAACTCTGTTTTTCTTTCGAGTCCTGTTGCTTCTTCATTGTGCATTTTAATTGCATCAACAACTTCTGCATCAATTCCTTCATCAAGTAGAAGGTCTACTGCAACTAAGCCATGTTTTTTAGGATCGGCATTTGTAATCTCAGAATCGATATCGTGAAGCAAACCGGCAAGTCCCCACTTCTCCACATCGCGATCCAGCTTTTTTGCCAGTGCTCTCATTACTGCTTCGGATGAATAGCAATGATAGCGCATTTTCTCACTCCGCACATACTTCTTTAATAAGCTTAAAGCTTCATCTCTGTTCATAGTTACTCAATGGTTAGGTTTGGGTAATAAATTAGATGTTTCAAATATAATTAATGTGCATCAATTCCATGCAACATATATATTAAATGTTGTAATGTTTTTAAAATTTCTGTCATATACTCCTGAACAGCTTTTACACTTCCAGGTAATGTATAAACAAGACTTTTATCCATAACACCTGCTACACCACGGCTTAATAAAGCATTTGGTTTTTCCTGACCATATTTCATTCGAATCATTTCCATTATTCCTGGAATATCCTTATCTAACATTGGTAGTACTGTTTCAACTGTAATATCACGCGGGCCGATACCTGTTCCTCCTGTAGTTATTACTATATCTACATTCTGTTCTTTTGCACTTGTAAGTATTTCTGTTAGTTTTTCAGCATTATCAGGAATAATCTCATTATCAATTTTATATTTTACATCTAACTTTTTTAGATAAGAATCTAAAAGCTTAAGAATTTTCGGGCCACTTCTATCTTCATACTCTCCAGAGCTTGCTCTGTCACTTAGAGTAACTATTAATGCTTTATAAATTTTAGGGATATATTCAATTTTATCTCCTGGCTTAATTGTACCCTCTTTCTTTACCCTACAGAATATACCAACGCGTGGCATTACATAATTTCCTAACTCGCGAAATTGATCATGAAAGGGTTTACCAACCTGAGTAACTTCTAATACTGCATCTCCAATTTTTAACTTATCTAAAGTATTAAAATCTATATCTTGCAAGCCTTCAGAAGTGATATTTTCAGCAAATTCGCCAAATTCAGCATCTCTGGCATCAGTAAGCTTTTTAAATCTATTAATGTGTGATACATCTATAATACTTATCTGACGAATAGTTCCTGCATGAACATCGCCAATAATTCCTTTTGAATCCAAATTTAATTTTTCAACAACCTTTTTTGATCCACGTTCTGCCGACAGACTTACTGATAATACTTTTGCTTCGTTCATTTTATTATTTATTCTTGTGATGTATAAATTATTTCATCACCGGGTTTAATAGTTCCTGTTTTAACTACTTTGGCAAATATTCCTTCTTTTGGCATCACACATTTCCCAACCTGACTAAAAATAGCACAACCATCACCATGACATTTTTTACCGATCTGAGTGACTTCCATCTCAACATTACCAATATTAAGTTTATCACCGGGTTTCATTGTGTACAATGTAATACCTTCTGTTGTTATGTTTTCAGCAAATTCGCCAAATCCCAGTTTTCTGCCAAGCACTTCTTCAAACTTTTCAATACTCTCCTTTGCCAACAAACTAACCTGACGATGCCAATCTCCTGCATGTGCATCATTCTCCACACCCTGCTCAGTTATAACAATCTCTTTTACTGGATCTTTAATCTCACCCTTTTTCTCCGATATATTAACCGAAAGTACTTTTACTTTATCCATAAATTATCCTTTTTCAATAGCCACAAAATTAATAAAAACTAAGCGTTAAACATTAAATTTTAATATATGTTTAACCATTGAAAAAAAGTATTTTTGCATTGGTATGAAGAATGAGAATCAATATAAGTTTACAGAAGGCGAAGTTCATGAATTTAAGATAACCGGATATACTGAAATCCCGGGAACTGATGAATCCTTTTTTATAATGGAAAATCAATTTGGCGGTAAACATCTTTTAAAATCAATTCATTATAAACACTATAATTTAAAAGTTAATCAACAATTAAAGTGTAAAATTGATAAAATTAATTGTAGCGGAAAGATTTATCTTGAACCTGAAAATCCTATATACAAAGAAGGCGAAATATATAATTTTGAGCTTATTCAAGTAATTAATAAAATAAATTCTGTTGGAGAAAAAGAAAAAGCTGCGGTTGTAAAAGATAAGTTTGGAGAAGAAATTATTTGCTCATTGCCTAAAGAATGTAAATTATCGAGTAACATTAAAAATATTCAATGTAAAGTTTTAAGAATTAAGAAAGGTGAGCTATATATTGCAATACATGATAAAGACAAAAATGAAAGTGTATTAAAAATTGGAGAAAATTATTGGTTTACTGTGATTGAAATAAAACCACTTGAGAATAAAATTGAGCATTATATCCTTAAAGACGAAAATGAAAATTTATATTCTTTAAAAAAGGATATGTATGAGCATTATGGATTTACAATCGGACAAAAAGTAGAATGTACAGTTACAAAATTTCATACTGATAGTCATTTAAAAATCGAACCAGCACATCCACACTATAAAGTTGGTGAAAGCTATTCATTTGAATATATAGAAACTAAAAGGGAATTAGATCCTTTGGGCAAAGAGGAGCATGTGGTAATTGTCAAAGACATTTTTGGAGTAGAAACAAAAGTTCGTTCTCGCGATATTGATTCTGATCAGAAATTTAGAAATACCATTCGATGTAAAGTAGAAGGAATTAGAAAGGGGAAAGCAATTTTAAGTATAGTCTAAGATTATTCATGCAACCATTTAGGAGAATTAAGCATCTTTGAATAAAGAATGCTTATGAAAACTTTTAAATTAATTTGTTCAACATTTCTGATTTGTTTTGCATTTTCTGCATGTGAAAAAGATAATAATATTATCAATTATCAAGATGTAATTGTAAGTCTAAATGAGTATAATACTGCACCTAACGATCTACTAACAATTAATTCTGTTGAAATAAAAGAAAATAGTCTGATAATCAATTTTAGTGCAAGCGGATGTAGTGGTGACACTTGGGAAATTAAGTTGATTGATTCCGGCTATATTATGGAATCTAATCCACCACAAAGAAACTTAAGATTGTCTTTAAAAAATGTTGAATTATGCCAAGCTTATATTACAAAAGAACTAAGCTTTAATATTCGTGATTTACAAGTAGATGGGAATAAAGTTTATCTTAATATTACAAATTCTGGAGATCAAATTCTGTATGAATATTAATTTCAAAATGTATATAATTTGGAAAGGGGAAAGCAATTTTAAGTTTAATATAAGTTGTCATTCCTGACGAAACGAAGTGAAGATCAGGAATCTCATAAAAAAAGATTCCGGCACTATGGCCGGAATGACATTATATATCAGTTTTGGTTTTTTCAACTAATTTAACTTCATCAATATTCATATCTTTATCAACTGCTTTACACATATCGTAAACGGTAAGCAATGCTACAGTAACTGCAGTTAAAGCTTCCATTTCAATTCCTGTTTTTCCAATACAACGAGCTTCTGAGTTAACACGAACACCTGTCTCGTCAATTGTAGCTTTTACGTCTAATTTTGTAATTTGTAATGGATGGCATAAAGGAATTAATTCGCTGGTTCTTTTTCCACCTTGAATTCCTGCAACTTCAGAGATTGTAAGTACATCACCTTTTTTCATGAAGTTATCCTGAATTAATTGAATAGTTTCTGGCTTTAAAGTAATATGACCTACAGCTTTTGCAACACGCTTTTGATCATCTTTTGCTCCAACATCAACCATGTTGGCTTTACCTTTTTCATCTACGTGACTTAACTTTTCCATAATTCGATTATTTACGAGTGAATTTCTAAAAGCAAATAGCTAAAAGCCAAAAGCGAGATTATCCCCCAATATTATAAAACTTACTTGTATGATTTTCATGTCCACTTAGTGGCTTATTCTTAATAGCTGCATTAATTGCATTTTCAGCACCCAAATCCCTTACATTGTAAGCTAAATCACTAAATAAGCATGGTTTAATCATTCCGTTTGCTGTTAATCGTATTCGATTACACGTACCGCAATCTCCGCCAGAACCTCCCTGAACAACAGAAAATTCTCCCGTTTCCAAATCCATTTCCTTTATATATCGGATCTGTAGATCGTTAGTTTCACAATATTTAGCTACTTCAACAGCATGAGGTTCTAAACTATTGTTTTGAATAACACAATTTATTTTAATTGGATTTAGTCCTGCTTTTTTTGCAGCTTGAATTCCATCAAATACTTTTTGGATGTCGCCTACACGAGTAACTCCCTTGTATTTCTCAGGATCAACTGTATCAAGACTGATATTCACCCTTTGTAAACCTGCTTTAGCTAAATCATCAGCATATTTATCAAGGAAAATACCATTTGTGGTCATTGCAAGATCCTTAATTCCATCAATGCAGGAAATCATTGAAATTAAATCAACAATTCCATTTCGAACCAATGGTTCTCCACCAGTAATGCGCACTTTATCGACACCTTTACTAACTGCTGTTTTTGTAAAATCAACAATCTCGTCAAAATTTAGGATTTCTTCATGTTTTAATAACGGAACTCCATTTTCAGGCATGCAGTATACGCAACGTAAATTACATCTATCAGTAACAGAAATTCTTAAATAATTTATTTTTCGATTAAATTTGTCGAACATCCACCAATTCTCCTTTTTTAATTAATTCTTCACCTATTTCTATTGAAATAACTCCCTGAGCTAAAGTTAATGCATGTACATGTGCAGATCCGTGATAATCAACAGAAAAAACTTCGCCATTTTTTATTACAATAGGATGATATGCTTTTCTATCAGTTGTTCTTCTTTTAAAATCTTCTCCCATTGGTAATTTAATTTCAGTTGGAGTTTCATCACCGCGCATCATATTAATAATTAAAGGTTTTACCAATAATTCAAATTGCATAAAAGATGAAACAGGGTTTCCTGGAAGTCCGTAACAAATTTTTTCTTCTGACACTCCAAATGTTGTTGGTTTACCTGGTTTAACCGCAATAGAATCAAACAAAATTTCTATTCCCGCTTTTTTCATCACATCAGGAACAAAGTCAAAGGCTCCCATTGACACTCCACCGGTTAAAAGAACAATATCATTTTCTTTCAAGCCTTTACTTAACTTCTCAAATGTATCTTCTGGTGTATCATCGGCAATACCAATATAATTTGGGATTGCTCCGGCAGCTTTAACTTGCCCTATTAACTGATAAGCATTACTATTTCGAATTTGCGAAACAGATGGTTTATTGTCTGGTTCAACCAATTCGTCACCAGTTGAAATTATTCCAACTTTAGGCTGTTTTCCTACCAAAACATTTGTATAACCAACCGATGCACAAACAGCTATATGTCCAGGTTTTATTTTTATACCTTTCTTTAAAACAAGTTGCCCAAGTTTAACATCTTCACCCTTGTAACTAATATTATCTTTCCCAACTTCAGCAGTAACATTAACAAATTTATTATCTGTTTCTTCGGTAGATTCTACTTTAACAACAAAATTAGCTCCTTTGGGAATAGGTGCGCCAGTCATTATTTTGGCACACTGATTTTCGCCAATTTCTTTTTCAGGTGTTTTACCAGCTGGAATTACTTCAATAATCTCAAGTTTATTATGCACATCTTTTTTTCGGCAAGCATAACCATCCATAGCAGATTTATCGAATGGCGGCATTTCAATATCAGAATTTACATCTTCGGCTAATATACGCCCTAAAGATTCTGTAAAGTATACCTTCTCAGTTTCTAACTGGATGGAGTTTTGTTGTACAATCTTATATGCTTCTTCTATAGTAATCATCTAAATTTTTTGAGCAAAATTAATATATTACTTCAAATAACATCTATTAATATATAAATGTTTCAATATGTAACGAAACTTTATTTTAAGTGTCATCTTGAGCCTGTCGAAAGATGAACACAATCACACTTCGACAAGCTCAGTGTGACAATTCTTTATTAATTTATTTTATTATAATCAATTCGATATGTTGTTTGAAATAATCACTCACGATTTGTTTAATCTGATTTACCTTTTGATTTTCAGGTAAAGTATTAAGAATTTTGTCGAGATATTTCATTTTATAAAGTCGCTGAATAGAGTAATCGAAATTCAAATCGAATAACCAAGCTATTTGTAATAGTTTAAAGTCATTTAATGTTTTCATCGATTCTTTTAAAACAACCTTTTTATTAATGATTGCTTCAAAAATTTCTTCGCTAATTTCATCATTATCTGGCAATTCTAACTCCAAAGTTTTATTCTCGTTTTGTTCCTTAACCATATAGTATTCAGTAATTAGTCGCCAAATATCTAATTTGTCCGCATCGCGAATTAATTTTGAAAAGAAAACAATTTTTTCATTTTTATCAGGAATGATTTCAGCTCTACTATGATTTATTATAGATTTAAAAATGATCTCCTGAGTATCTGTAGATAAGTCTTTAAGAATATTGTTTTCTTTTAAAACTTCAACCGCTAACTCTGAATGATTTTGTGACTTTGAATCTGAAAAGGTCTGATATTTTACATATTGCCTAAATCTACCTACATCGTGAAATAATCCAATTGTTTCTGCTAATAATATATCTTCATCTTTTAACTTGAGATTTGATGCTAAATCAAGCGTTTCCTTGCTAACCAACCTGCAATGATTAGCCTTTATCTCAATATTCTCAGCTAAGTCTGGAAATTGTTTTATAAATTGGTTAACATAATTATCAAACCACGATACATATTTATTTACTAATTCAGATGTAATCATTTATTAACTTTATTGAAAAACTTTTTGGTTATTTGATAAATTGCATCATCAAATTCGACCAATAATTCTTTATATGCTTCTATCAATTCTTTTCCTTCAGGAGTTAAAACAGAATTTCCCCCATGTTGCCCGCCGCGATGCTTATCTGTTAAACAAAAGCCAAGCTTTTCTTCTGCATCTTTAATCATTCCCCAGGCTTTTCTATAGCTTATTCCCATTTTATCGGCAGCAGCTTTTAGCGATCCCAGCTGATCGATATAATCTATTAATTCGAACTTACCATTTCCTAAAATACTTTCTCCATCATCATGTTCTAACCACACTTTGAATTTTAAGAAAATATCGTAATACCTTGAACCTTTTGGACCTGCCATAACTGTTAAAATTTATTCATTATGCAAATATAAACATATCGGTATCAAATAAAAAAATACAACGAACAATTACAGTTCATTGTATTCTTTAAATGTATCAAGTCATTCTGAGTGTAACGAAGAATCTAATGCAAATATTAAAGAGATTCTTCACTTCCTGCCTGCTGCAGGCAGGCGTTTAGAATGATAATTGCTATTTTTTTAGCAATCTTGTTTTATCTTTGCAATTACTTATACAAACAACGATACGAAGTATCGCCTTCAACTTTTACTTTGAATTTAACGTCTTTCTCAACTCTGAAAGTTTCGAATTCTTTGTAATCTTTCCATTCTGTTTCGCCAGGTTGTTGAACAGTCATTACACCTGAAGTAACTGTCATAAATTCAATAGTAGAAGTTCCGAATTCATATTCACCTTCAGCCATAACACCAATTGTAGTTGCACCTTCAGTAGCTTCAAAAGCAATCGATTTTACTTTACCGTCGAAATATTCGTTTGTTTTAAACATAGCGTATTGTTTTTATTATTTGTTCACAAAAATATAGATTTCGATTTTGATTAACATGATAAAACTTTTGTTTTCACAATTCAACCTTAAACATATTTCTTAAAGTCTCATGTATTATTCACTCAAATCATTGACTTTCAAATCGTTTTTTTGTATTTTGTAAAATTGTTAAAGAAAATGTAAACTATATAATTTCTCTCATTTGTTCTTTTTGCTACGAACAATAAAAAGATATTTGAACTAAATAACCTTAATAATCAAATATGAGAAAGTTATTTATTGTTATGACAGTAATGCTATTCTGCATTTCTGCAAATTCGCAGGAACGCCGTCTGGCACTTATTGTCGGTAATGGTAATTATCCAACAAGTACTCTTTCCAACCCTGAAAATGATGCAAAATCTATGGAAAAGTCACTTAAAGCTCTTGGGTTTAAAGTAATCAGACATGAAAACCTGACACAAAAAAAGTTGACTCAGGCCATTGATGATTTTGGGAACAAGCTGAAGCACTATGATGTTGGACTCTTTTTTTATGCAGGACATGGTATTC
Organism: Bacteroidales bacterium; assembly: GCA_030668615.1. Classification (GTDB taxonomy): domain Bacteria; phylum Bacteroidota; class Bacteroidia; order Bacteroidales; family UBA12077; genus UBA12077. Next base: position 20,239 of record DAOUTQ010000008.1, read on the forward strand.
AGGCAAAAGGTTTTAACTATTTAATTCCTGTGGATGCAGTTTTAAAGGCAGAAGCAGATGTAGAATACAACTGTGTACGTGCCGATAGAATTTTTGGAAAAATGGAAGAAGCACAAAATGACATCAATATTATTATACTTGATGCTTGCCGTGACAACCCGTTTGAACGAAGCTGGACCAGGGCTGCAAGAGGACGTGGTTTAACATTTATGGATGCACCCGGTGGATCAATTATTGCATATGCAACAGCACCAGGCAAAACAGCCTCAGACGGATACGGGGAAAACAGTCCATACACTTCTGCCCTGATTCAATGTATGGAAATTCCAAACATTAAAATTGAAGATTTTTTTAAGAAAGTAAGATCTCAGGTTCGGGAACAAACAAAAGATCAACAAACTCCATGGGAATCAACATCATTGGAAGGTGATTTTTATTTCTATATCGATGCAAACCAAACTGTACAGGAAACTCAACATACGGATGCTACTCAGCTTGTTGATAACAACGTTAAGGAATTAAAGAGGACCGCTGCTCCTGAAATTAAATCAATGGCGATTCTTCCTTTTGCAAATTATTCCGGTGATGAAACTCAGGCATATCTTGCCTTAGGTATGCAGGATGCTTTAATTAGCGAGATTGGGCAACTTGGAACAATAAGAGTCATATCAAAAACATCTACATTAAGTTATACAAATACTCAAAAAACAATACAAGAAATTGCTTACGAATTAAATGTTGATGCTATTATGGAAGCTTCAATAATGACATTACAAGACAATATCAGGCTTCACCTTAAACTCTACAGTGCTTATCCCGAAGAAAAGCAACTATGGTCTCAAACCTTTGATTCTGACATGAGTAATATTTTTAATCTTTACAACGATGTTATTAAAACCGTTGCGACTGAAATTCAGCTCACTTTATCACCTGAGCAAGAAACTCAACTTAATAAAACGAGACAAGTTAATCCTGAAGCCTATGATGCATACATGAAGGGCAGGTATTACTGGGAACAAGTTACACCTGATGGCCTCCGGAAGGCACTGGAGTATTTCAATATCTCATTGGAAAATGATCCTGATTTTGCTCCAGCTTATGCAGGAATTGCTGAGGTCTGGCAAGTCAGGATGCAAGTAGGTTTTGCGTCACCATCCATTGCCATTCCCAAGATTTATCAAAACATTAACAAAGCCCTGGAATTGGACCCGAATTCTGCCGATTCACATCATGCTAATGCCATGTTAGCTGTATTTACAGAATGGAATTGGGAAAAAAGTGAGAGGGAGTTTTTAAAGGTTCTGGAAATCAATCCCAATCATGCGTTATGCCGGGTAGTGTATGCACAATTATTGACGTGCCTAAGGAGAACTGACGAGGCCTATGAACAGGGTAAATTGTCACAGGAACTGGATCCCTTAAATCCACTTGTCCAGGGGTTATTTCTTGCAGTTTTATTTGATAGAGGAGATTATGACGAAGTTCTATCCTTAACTAAAAAAAACCCGAATTCCCTATTTTCTATATTTTATAGGGAAGCTTCATATTATGTTCAAGGCGATTATCAAAATTCTTTCGAGGCATTGATACCATTATTCCAATTCATCGGACTGGATAAAGAAACTATAATTGATATCCAAAAAACATATGAGGAAAAAGGTTATAAAGCTGCTGTCGAAAATGCTGTCAATGCACTGGAAGAGAAAGCTCAGAATAGCTATGTTTCGCCATTTGATTTAATAACGATTTATCGTAGTGAATTAAATAAACCCGAAAAAACTCTTGAACTTTTAGAGAAAGCTTTTGAAACTCGTGATCCAAGTATGCCATCTATTTCCACAAATATGTACCCTACTATTGATTACGTAAGGGATAATCCCAGGTTTATTGAGCTTCTGAAGAAAATGAACCTTCCTTTAAACAAAAATGATAGGAAATAAAATAATTTAAAAAAATCCAAAAATGAAAAAACTAATTATTGTAATAACGGTATTGTTTTTCTGCATTTCTGCTATTGGGCAAGAACGTCGTCTTGCGTTAGTTATTGGTAATGGAAATTACCCGACGAGTACTCTTAGAAATCCTGAAAATGATGCAAGATCGATGGAAGTAGCACTTAAAGCTATTGGGTTTGAGGTGATAAAACACGAGAACCTTAAACAAAAGGAGCTGGCCCGGGCTATTGATGATTTCGGGAACAGGTTAACCAACTATGATGTAGGTTTGTTTCATTATGCTGGACATGGGGTTCAGTCGAAAGGTTTTAATTATTTAATTCCTGTGGATGCAGTTTTGAATACAGAATCAGACGTTGAATATAACTGTGTCAGAGCCGACAGGGTTTTAGGAAAGATGGAGGATGCAAAAAACAGTATAAACATTATAATTCTGGATGCCTGCCGTGATAACCCATATGAGCGTAGCTGGACGAGGGCCGCCAGAGGAAGGGGCCTTGCAACTATAACAGCACCGGTAGGTTCTGTAGTTGTATATGCTACATCACCCGGGAGTACAGCTTCTGATGGACATGGAAAAAATGGACTATTTACCTCCGGATTGTTAACATATATGAATGAACCGGGGATTACAGCTATTCAGATGTTCCAGAAAGTAACAGCTTATGTTCTGAAAAACTCAAATAATACGCAGTTGCCATGGGTATCAACCTCGCTTACCGGAGATTTCTATCTTGCTCCGGGTTCCGGACATTCAGATAATGCAATGAACATTGATAATACGGATGATAATGTTTTAAATATTGATAATACTGCAAGCAGATCAGATACCGAGACTTCAATAGCAGTGCTGCCATTCACTAATCTTACCGGAAATGCTGAAAAAGATTATCTCGTTAAGGGTCAGAATGATGCTCTGTATACTGAATTATGCAAAATAGGACAGGTTAAGCCTCTTCGTGTAGTAGGCGGACGTACAGCTGCTGCCTTAAGCAATGATCGAATGTCAATTCCTGATATTGCAAAACAAATAAATGTTGAATACCTGGTGGAGGCATCTGTTTATAACTTTGACGACTCTATAATGCTTCAGGTAAAATTGATCCAGGCTTATCCGGAGGAGAAACCTATTTTCGCAACAACTTATACAAGTGATATTCGTAATATTTTTAAATTGCATAGCAATATTGCCGGACAGATAGCTCAAAAAATTAACATGGGGCTTACTCCTGAAAATCTGGTCAAACTTCCCACATCAAGAGAGGTTGGTAATCCCGAATCATACAAGGCTTATCTCCGTGGTATGTATAATTTGCATCAGCTTACTCCAGACGGAATAGAAAAGGGATTGGAATATCTTCACGAGGCTATCAGAATTGATCCTGCGGATGCTTTTGCATATGCCGGACTTGCACTCGGATATCTTGAAATTGCACATGGATTCTTTGACCCTGGTGGCTCATAAAAAAAGCTGAGGCAGCCGCATGGCAGGCACTTAAACTTGATACTACAATATCTGAGGTTTATACAGCCCTGGCTGAATTACATATGTATTCACTCTGGGAATTTGATAAAGGTGAGAAGTATTTTAAAAAGGCACTTGAGTTAAATCCAAATTCAGACCAGGCACATTATCATTATTCATGGGCTCTTTTTCTTCTAGGAAGGATGGATGAAGCCATTGTTGAGCATGAACTTGCACAGAAGTATGATCCTTTCAATCCTCACATTACTGCATTTTTTGGATTATTATATTGTTATGCTGGCAGGTATGAAGATGCAATACGGGAAGCTGAAAAATCATTTGAAATGATAAAGGATTATCCTCTCGGTTATTGGACTCTGGGCGAGACATATTTGGCGATGGGCAAGGAAGATGAGGCGATAGAAGCACATAAGAAAATGGCAGAAATAGCCCCTCCGTTAAGTTGGATGCTTGGTTATACCTATGCTGTTACAGGTCATATTGAGGAAGCAGAAAAAATTCTGAATGAACTGGAAAAAGCTGAGCTCTCCAGTTGGAACGCTATAGGACGTGCAGTGATACATGGAGCATTAGGCAATATGGATGAAGCATACAAATGGGTGGACTACGAACCACATCATGCATGGATAGCATGGATTACTTGCATGCCGATGTTTAAACCACTACATGATGCTCCACAGTATGAAGAATTTGTACAACAGCTTAATATTCCTAAATAGTTGTTATTAAATGAGGCAAAGAAGAATATTTGTATCATGATTCATTTTGTAAGAACCATTCTAATCATATATTACAGCCCCGTTTTCGGGGCTTTTTTATTTACTTAGTTTTCCACAAACAGTACAATAACAATGTGTTCTATTGACATCCCTTCACAATTGTTGTAACTTGGGCTATAATTATTTAAACAAAAAATATAGTCACAGAAGTTTTAAAACTGTATGGTATGAAAAAGTTAATTATTGTAATAACGGTATTGTTTTTCTGCATTTCTGCTGGTTCGCAGGAACGCCGTCTGGCACTTGTTATCGGGAATGGTAATTATACCAGTAGTACTCTTTCCAATCCTGAAAATGATGCAAAAGCTTTGGAGAAATCACTTAAAACTCTTGGATTTAATGTAGTTAAATACGAAAATTTAACACAGAAACAGTTGACTCAGGCCATTGATGACTTTGGTAATAAACTAAAGAATTTTGATGTTGGATTATTCTTTTATGCTGGACATGGAATTCAGTCAAAAGGTTTTAATTATCTAATTCCGGTTGATGCCGTTTTAAAATCAGAATCAGATATTGAATATAATTGTGTAAGAGCCGACAGAATTTTCGGTAAAATGGATGATGCACAAAATGATATTAATATTATTATACTTGATGCATGTCGGGATAATCCTTTCGAAAGAAGCTGGACCAGAGCAGCTACGGGGCAAGGCTTAACATTTATGGATGCTCCGAGAGGTTCTATTATTGCTTATGCAACATCACCTGGGAAAACAGCTTCGGATGGTTATGCAGAAAATAGCCCTTACACTTCAGCCTTGATTACGTGTATGGAAATTCCAAACATCAAAATAGAAGACTTCTTTAAAAAAGTAAGATCTCAGGTCCGGGAACAAACAAAAGATCAGCAAATTCCATGGGAATCAACTTCATTGGAAGGTGACTTTTATTTTCAACACGATGAAGATTATGTTCAAAAAGAGACTAAAAGCAATGATGCAAAACAAACAGATGATATTATTGATAGCGAAAGTAGAACAAGCGCTGTTCCTGAAATAAAATCTATGGTAATTTTACCTTTTGCCAATTATTCAGGAGATGAAAGTCAGGCTTATCTTGGGATGGGATTACAGGATGCTCTAATTTCTGAAATTGGTCAGCTTGGAACCGTCAGAGTTATTTCAAAAACATCAACTTTAAGCTATGCTAATACACAAAAAACGATACAAGAAATTGCTTATGAATTAAATGTGGATGCTATTATGGAAGCATCTATTATAACTATACAAGACAATATCAGACTACATCTTAAATTATATAAGGCTTACCCTGAAGAAAAGCAAATATGGTCGAAGACCTTTGATTCGGATATGAGTAATATTTTTAATCTCTATAGTGAAGTAGTTAAGGAAATTGCAAAAGAGATACAATTGACTCTTTCACCACAACTAAAATCTAAACTTGCTAAAAACAGACAGGTCAATCCTAAAGCATATGATGCTTATATGAATGGTGTCTTTTACTTTTATCAGTTCACTCCCGACGCTTTTGAAAAGGCTCTTGAGTATTTCAATCTTGCAATAGAGCACGATCCTGAGTGGGGGCCTGCATATGGAGGCATTGCATTATTCTGGATAGGACTTCGGCAATTTGGACTTGCTCCTTCAACCGAAACAATACCAAATATCTATAAATACCTTGATAAACTGAATGAATTTGAGCCAGGTTCTGCCAATACACATTATATAAATGGTTTGGTAGCTGTATGGACAGGATTTGATTGGGAAAAGGGTGAAAAAGAGTTTTTAAAAGCACTGGAGCTAAATCCCAACGATGCATACGCAATGATATATTATGCACATTTATTGATGTGTTTAAAAAGAAATGACGAAGCTTTATTAATGGGTCAAAAGGCATTGGAATTAGATCCTCTTAATATAGCTATTCAAACATTACATTCGGTTGTTTTATATTGTGCAAATAAAAATGACCAGGCAATTACCCTGGCTGAAAAAATTTTGAAAGTTGTACCAGATAATAGCTTGGCGATATCAATACTTTCCATAACACATTATCATAAAAAGGAATACAAAAAAAGCATTGATTATTTGACTAGATATTTCCATATTGAAGAGGCTTATAAATTTTTGATATTAAGCACTGTCGATGAAAAAGGATATATTGCTGCGTACGAAATGTTAATTTCTAAAATAATAGAAATGACTGGTGATAGTTATCCGATGGATTTAGGGCAATTATACCAGATGATAAATAATTACTCTAAGGCAATATACTGGTATGAGAAAGCATATGAAGATCATGATGCAAATATCCCTTATCTTGGAACAAGATTATGTTCTATTGGTCAACTAACAGTTGAACCAGGTTATATTGAGTTAATGCAAATGCTGAAATTACCTTTAGGTGAATTTGAATAGTAGCTTGATTTTTAAAATATTAACGAAAAAAGCAAGAAATGAAAAAAATAATTATTGTATTAGCAGCAATACTTTTATGCTTTTTCTCTTATTCGCAGGAAAAGCGATTGGCTCTTGTTATTGGAAATGGTAATTATACCAACAGCATTCTTTCTAACCCCGAAAATGATGCAAATGCTTTGGAAAAATCACTTAAAGCTCTTGGATTTAATGTAGTTAAATACGAAAATTTAACACAGAAACGGTTGACTCAAGCCATTGATGACTTTGGAAATAAACTAAAGAATTATGATGTTGGATTATTCTTTTATGCAGGACATGGAATTCAGTCAAAAGGTTTTAATTATCTAATTCCGGTTGATGCCGTTTTAAAAACGGAAGCAGATGTTGAATACAACTGTGTTCGTGCCGACAGAATTTTTGGAAAAATGGAAGAAGCGCAAAATGATATTAATATTATTATACTTGATGCATGTCGGGATAATCCTTTCGAACGAAGCTGGAGCAGAGCTGCAACAGGAAAAGGTTTAACATTTATGGATGCACCACGTGGTTCTATAATTGCTTATGCTACTGCACCGGGCAAAACTGCTTCGGATGGATATGCAGAAAATAGCCCTTATACTTCAGCCTTGATTACATGTATGGAAATTCCAAACATCAAAATAGAAGACTTCTTTAAAAAAGTAAGATCTCTGGTTCGGGAACAAACAAAAGATCAGCAAACTCCGTGGGAATCAACTTCATTGGAAGGAGATTTTTATTTTTATCATGATGAAAACTATGTCTTAAAAGAAACTGAACGCAATGATGTAAAGCAGACAGTTGACAATAGTGATAATGAAAATAAAAGAACTGCTGCTCCTGAAATAAAGTCTTTGGCTATTTTGCCTTTCGCCAATTATAGTGGTGATGAAACTCAAAATTATCTTGCCTTAGGCATGCAGGATGCATTAATATCCGAAATTGGTCAGTTGGGTTCAATAAGAGTAATTTCAAAAACATCTACCCTAAGTTATGCAGGTACTCAAAAGACAATACAAGAAATTGCATACGAATTGAATGTAGATGCTGTAATGGAAGCTTCTATGATAACAATACAAGATAATATTAGGCTACATCTTAAATTATATAATGCTTACCCAGAAGAAAAACAAATTTGGTCTCAAACTTTTGATTCTGATATAAGTAATATTTTTAATCTTTATAATGAGGTTATTAAAACAGTTGCAAGTGAAATACAAATTACTTTATCACCAGATCAACAATCTCAACTATCTAAAATAAGGCAAGTAAATCCTGAAGCCTATAAGGCATATCTTAAAGGGAAATCTCACCTATTTTCCCTAACACGTGAGAGTATGGAAGCAGCTCTGGACTATTTTCAAAATGCAGCAGAAATTGATCCTGAATATGCTCCTGCATATGCAGGTATGGCAGGTGTTTGGGGAGTTTTAAAGCAAATGGATTATGTCTCACCTGATGTAGCAAATCCAAAAATGAAAGAATATATGTCCAAAGCACTGGAACTTGATAGTCATAACGCAGATGTATATTTTTATGATGCTTTAGTGAAAGTATGGACAGACTTTGACTGGGAAGGAGCCGAAAAATCCTTTAAGAACTGTCTTGAAATAAATCCAAATTATTCCGAAGCCTGGGCCTATTATTCACATTTCTTAATGTGCTTAAAAAGACCAGATGAAATGAGGGAAACTATGAAACGAGCAAGAGAACTAGACCCTCATAATATTATAATTCAAATATTGGAAGGTGTGGAACTTATGGTAGAATCAAAATACGATTTAAGCATAAACAAAATGAGTCAACTTCAAATGATAATGCCAAATAATCCATTACTCATGGTCATACTTTTGCAGTGTTACGCAGAAACAGGTAAACATGACTTAGCAATCAATGAATTAAAGAAGATCCTCAATCAAGTAACCGATGAAACGGTACTTAAAACATTAGATAAAGAATATAGCAAATTGGGTTTCAAAAAAGCCTTGAATGCCACAGCTGATGTTTTGGTGGAGAGTTCAGGTTTTGTCTCCGCTCAACATGTCGCCACAATATATGGATATGCTGGCAACGTCGATAAAATGCTGGACTGGCTGGAAAAAATGTATATCAGAGGAGATCCAGATTTACCCTACATCGGAGTATTACCCTTTTTTAGACAATATCATGACGAACCGCGTTACATTGAAATAGTGCAACGAATGAAATTACCATTAGGTGAATTAGAATAAAATGTTATCTTCAAACTTTATTAATAACTAAAACTAAAACGTAGCAATCTCACGACAAATTGATTGAATTCAAGCGAATTATGTTAAGGTGCATTTAAAAAACATGGGACATATTTATGTATGTATAACTGTTGACTGGGAAGGCGAAGAATTAAGTAAAATAAATGACCTTATTAAAATTCGTAAGCAAATTGGCAATGAAATTCCATTCACTCATTTTATATGCCCAAATTACTTTGTATCAAATTTCAATAATGAATTCATCGTTAATAAAATAAAGAGCGCTATTACTCCTTACGATGAAGTTGGTTTACACATCCATTGCTATAAAGGATTGATTAATAATGTTCCAGGTGTAGAATTTAGGAAAGAGCAAAATTATCATAATGTACCTGGTTGGTTCGAGGAAAAAATAGTAAAAAAAATAATACCATCATATCGACGTAATGTTTCAGGACGAGGTGTTCCGTTATCTGTATATTCAAAAGGTGAAATAGAAAAAATAATTACCGTTTGCAAAGAACTTTTAACTCAACATCTGCAACTTGATGAAGTTAATGGTTTTAGGGCAGGTGGTTGGATTGCAAACGATACAGTACTTGAAGTTGTCGAAAAATTGAATTTTGTATATGACAGTTCAGCTGTAGCACCATCAATCTTTTCACATGGCTTTAGCAAAAATAATACAGGGAATAAAATTGATAATCGTGGTGATAGTAATGGCATTTTTACCGAACATCTATTAAAGCTATGGGGGTTTAATATGCAACCAGAAGGTTTTCTGAAAAACATTAATATACTTCATTATAATAATCAGGAAGCTATTCAAATACATTCACAACCATTCAGGTTTAATAAAATAATTGAAATTCCAAATAATTGCGCCTTAACGGAATTTTGTTCGGCACAAAAAACCGTTTTGCCGTTAATAAAAAAATATCTGCAAAGCTTAGAGCAAAACCCTAACGAATCATTTGTTATTGTTTATGGATGCCATCAGGAAGGTGATATTCAATTTAAAAACGATCTTCTAAAATTCTTTTTTGAGCTATCAAGATTAGATACTTCGCTAATTAAGTTTGTTCGAATGGATGAAGTTATAAAACAACTAAATATTCCGAAATAGTTTTCTCTTGAATAAGAGAAAGGAGTGCCATCCTCAATAAATATACAACAAGCAGAGCTATCGTACTGCATTTTAAGAGTTTATGACATAGTTAAGCATGTAAAAATTTTGATCCTGCTATGCCATATCTATCGACAGCCTGCTTTACATTGAATTAGTGCAGTGAATGAATTTTAATATGTATTTTGTATTCCCGCTATTAGAATGCATATTAACAATGACTTACATTAATAATTGTTGTTTTTAGTTTTTATTTTAAACATCGCAAATACTTTTTTGTTATTTACATGAAGTGTTATTTAGAATGTTTCTAAACATGACAAAAGTCTTGTTTTTTATTAACACGACATGCATATATTTGCATAACGCTTTTTAAGGCAAAAATAATGTCATCCTGTCCCGATAACTATAGGGATATCGAAGGAAGAACACATACCACACTTCGACGAGCTCAGTGTGACAATTAGTTGAATTATAAAAAAAATAATGTTTAACAGATAAAATTTAATTTAAAATGCAAAAGAGTTTATACTTCGCACCTCCGGCTAAAAATGAACCGGTATTAACTTACAAAAAAGATTCTCCTGAACGCGAGAAACTGGTAAAGGCAATAGAATGGTCAAGATCACATGTTGTTGATGTTCCCATGATTATTGACGGAAAAGAAGTTCGTTCTGAAAAGAAAATAGAAATGCATCCACCTCATGATCATCAACATGTTTTAGGTCATTACCATCGTGGAGAAGAAAGTCATGTAAAAGATGCCATTGACGCTGCATTGAAAGCTCGTGAAAAATGGTCTGCAATGTCGTGGAAACAGCGTGCATCAATCTTTTTAAAAGCGGCAGGAATGATTGCTGGTCCATATCGCGCCAGAATAAATGCAGCAACTATGTTAGGACAATCAAAATCTGTACATCAAGCGGAGATTGATGCTGCCTGTGAGTTATCCGATTTTCTAAGATTTAATGTTCAGTATATGACAGAAATATACAATGAGCAACCTGAATCGGATGAGCTAATTTGGAATCGTACTGAACAACGTGCTTTGGAGGGGTTCGTTTTTGCTTTAACGCCTTTTAATTTTACCGCTATTGCAGGAAATTTACCTTCAGCACCTGCAATGATGGGTAATACTATAGTTTGGAAACCATCGAACACGCAAATTTATTCGGCTCGAATTATCATGGAGATTTTCATGGAAGCAGGATTGCCGGATGGAGTCATTAACCTTGTTTATGTTTCTGGTCCGGCTGCCGGTAAAGTTATTTTTTCTCATCCTGATTTTGCAGGCATTCACTTCACAGGATCAACAGCTGTATTCCAAAATATTTGGAAAGAGATTGGGAATAATATTATGAATTATAAATCGTATCCACGAATTGTAGGTGAAACAGGTGGCAAAAACTTTGTTTTAGTTCACGAGACAGCAAACGCAGTGCAGGTTGCGACAGCTCTTACCCGTGGTGCTTTTGAGTTTCAAGGGCAAAAGTGTTCTGCGGCTTCACGTGCCTATATTCCAAGCAATTTGTGGGATGAAATACTTTGCGAAATTAAATGCGATATGAATACCATGAAAATGGGAACTGTTGAAGATTTTTCAAATTTTGTAAATGCAGTTATTGATGAAGCATCTTTCGACAAACTCTCTGGTTATATTGAACGTGCAAAACAAGATAAGGATGTAGAAATTATTCATGGTGGAAATTACGATAAATCGAAAGGATATTTTATTGAGCCAACTATAATTCTTACTAAAAATCCTCAGTATGTGACCATGGAAGAAGAACTATTCGGACCTGTATTGACAATTTATGTTTACGATCACACCAAATTTGAAGAAACTGTTGAGCTGGTTGATAAAACATCTATTTATGCCTTAACAGGATCGATATTCTCAAAAGATCGATATGTAATTGAAAGTACAATGAAAAAGCTTGAACATGCTGCAGGCAACTTTTACATTAATGATAAGCCAACCGGTGCAGTTGTAAATCAGCAACCTTTTGGTGGCGCACGTGGATCAGGAACAAACGATAAAGCAGGCTCGAAACTTAATTTATTACGTTGGGTTAGTCCTCGAACAATAAAAGAATGTTTTGTTCCACCAATAAGTTACAAGTATCCGTTTATGGAAGAATAAATAATCAAAATGTTATTCCCGCGCAGGCGGGAATCTCATTTCGAACCATAAAAAACTCCGGTCCCGATAGTTATCGGGATGCCCGGAACTATCTCATGACCGTATGGAGTAATGACAATAATAACATCAAAACACAAGCATTTTTTAATAAAATCTTAAAAGATTTCTTTTTCTTAACGATATGTTTATTTTTGCATATCCTTAATTAAACATTAAACAATAAAACAAAAATGAAACGAATAATATTAATTTTAAACATTATTATTGCAGCTCTAATAATTGTAAGCTGTACAAATAAAACCCAAGAGAAAAACAACAAGTTAATTATTTTTCATGCAGGGAGCCTTTCTGTTCCATTAAAACAAATGAAAGATGAGTTTGTAAAAACAAATCCTGATGTTGAAATCTTATTAGAATCAGCCGGAAGCGTAAAATGTGCACGTAAAATCACAGATCTTAATAAAGAATGTGATATTATGGCTTCTGCAGATTATACAATTATTGATGAAATGCTAATTCCAAATCACTCGAGTTGGAACATTAAATTTGCCAGTAACGAGATGGCCATTGTATATCACGATGAATCGAAATATTCAGATGAAATTAATGCAGAAAACTGGCACGAGATTTTACTCAAAGAAGATGTATTTTATGGAAGAGCTGATCCAAATTCTGATCCTTGTGGATATCGAGCTGTATTAACTTCACAATTATCTGAACAATATTATAATTTAAATGGATTTGCCGATAATATCATTAATAAAGATCAGGAATACATCCGCCCCAAAGAAGTTGATTTATTGGCTTTGTTAGAATCAAATACAATTGATTATCTATTCTTATACCGCTCTGTTGCTCAGCAGCATGGATTAAAATATATTATTCTTCCTGATTCAGTTAATTTAAAGAATCCTGGATTGAGAGAATTTTATAAAGAGGCTAAAGTAGATATCGTTGGGAAAGAACCTGGTACAACTATTATGAAAATAGGTCAACCTATGGTTTATGGTATTACCATTTTAGATAAAGCTCCTAATAAAGAGCTAGCATTAAAATTTGTTGATTTTATTTTATCAAAAGAAAATGGGTTAAGAATAATGGAAGAAAATGGTCAACCATCAATGGTTCCTTCATATTCTGAAACTTACAATTCAATACCAGAGCAACTAAAACAATTCGCAAATACAAAATAGTTTAATACAATGAAAAAAATACTTTTAGCTACAATACTTACACTACTTTTTTTTACTGGAAAAGCACAATTAAAAATTGATGCAGAATACCGACCTCGATTTGAATTCAGAGATGGTTATAGTACATTAAAAATCGAAGATTCTGATCCTGCATATTTCGTTACTCAGCGTACACGATTAAATTTAAATCATATATTCAATAATGTAGCATCAAGATTATCTATTCAGGATTACCGCATTTGGGGTGAATCAAAATTAAAAGCAGATGTTCCCGGACTTAGTGTCTTTGAAGCTTATTTTAAGTTGAAACTTAATGAATACTGGGATGTTACAGCTGGTCGTCAATCCTTCAATATTGATAACAAACGATTATTTTCAGGAGCAAACTGGAACCAGATTAGTTCATCACACGATGGTGTTACTTTAGATTTCAATAAAGAATCGTTGAATTTTAAAATGCTTACAGCATTTAACCAGGCGAAAGTTTCGAACTTTGGAACTGATTACTCTGATCAAATCAGTAATTATAAATTTTTAAATGTAATATGGCTTGAAAAGAAATTTGATCATTTATCAATTGCAAATATTACAATTACTGATGGCTACCAAAAAGAAGGAACTATGAATACCGATTACTATAGATTAACATCAGGCGGTGTTGTTAAGTATTATAAGTCTGTTAGCAACATTGAAGTACGCGGATTTTATCAATTCGGGAAAAATAAAAAAGGTCAGGATGTAAGTTCATATTTTGTAAATTTTATTTATGGTCATAACTTCACAGAAAAGTTAAATGTTACAGCTGGTATAGAATATATGTCGGGTAACGACTTAACAGACACCTTAAATTTGGACGATAATGCATTTGATATTTTGTATGGTACCAAACATGCTTATAATGGTATTATGGATTATTTTAGTACTCCAAGTACTACTAAAAATGCAGGTTTAGTAGATGGATACGTAAAATTTAACTTGTCAAAAATAAAAAGCTGGAAATTATCGGCACATTATCATTATTTTGCACTGTCTAATAATTATGTTTACAAAGGCGAAAAACAAGATAAATTTTTAGCAAACGAAATTGATTTTATTGCTACCTGGAAAATGAATGATGTAATTAATATGCAGTTTGGATATGCGACATTGTTTGGTGGAAAAACACTTGAATACATTAAAGGTGTTGAGGGAGATGGAATGCAACATTATTTTTATACAATGATTACAGTAAAACCAACATTCTTTAAGAATTAGTAATGAATAACCGAAGCACACCAATAATATTTATATTTCTTGGGGGGCTTATATTACTTTTTGTAATAGCTCCGCTGGCTAGTATGTTTTTAGCAACTACGCCAAATCAAATTTTTGAGACAACTCAAGATCAGGAAGTTATTGATAGTATTTGGTTAACTCTTCGGGTTTCTTTTTTATCTACATTATTCTTTGCAATTGGAGCTATTCCTCTTGCCTATTATTTAGCAAGAACAAAATTCAAACTTAAAAAACTTGTTAATGGAATTGTTGATTTACCAATAGTAATTCCACACTCTGCGGCAGGGATAGCAATATTAGGATTTATTTCGCGCGATTCAGTTATAGGAAAAGCGGCATCGTCGGTAGGATTAAATTTTGTTGGGCATCCAGTGGGAATAGCAATGGCAATGGCTTTTGTTAGTATTCCTTTTTTAATTAACGCTGCTCGTGATGGATTTGAAAATGTCCCTATAAAACTTGAAAAAACAGCTTTAAATTTGGGAGCTTCACCTGTTCGTGTGTTTTTTACAATATCCTTACCATTAGCCTGGAAAAATATTTTATCAGGATTAATAATGATGTTTGCACGTGGATTAAGCGAATTTGGAGCAGTTGTAATAGTAGCTTATCATCCGATGATAACTCCTGTAATGATTTACGAGCGGTTCGGTTCCTTTGGATTAAAATACGCACGACCTGTATCAGTAGTATTTATATTAGTTTGTTTGGTATTTTTTATTCTGTTAAGAACTTTATCAAAAGAAAAAGATTCAACGAATGCTTAAACTAAAAAACATATCAATTAAGCTAGGAGATTTTCAACTCAGTAATATAAATCTTGAGTTGGAAAAAGGAGATTATTATGTTCTTTTAGGCAAATCTGGAGTTGGGAAAACTGTTCTGCTTGAAATAATTGCAGGTTTAATAAAACCAAATTCAGGTCGGGTAATATTAAATAATGAAGATATTACAAACAATAAAATCCAAAATCGTAAGGTGGGAATTGTTTTTCAGGACTATTCAGTATTTCCGCACTTAACAGTTGAACAAAATATCGCATATCCACTTAAGGGTAAGAAGCTTAATAACAAAAAGAGAGAAGAACTTATTGCTAAATATGCCGAATTAGCCGAAATTTCTCATTTATTAAATAGAAATACTCAAAATCTTTCGGGCGGAGAACTACAGCGTGTTGCTTTAGCTAGAATGTTGGTTTCAAAACCCGATTGTATATTACTTGATGAACCTTTGGCATCTCTTGATGTGCAGTTAAAAGGTGGTTTACGTAATCTACTTCGACAAATTAACCAAAGCGGAGTTACTATCTTACATGTAACACATGATTATGAAGAAGCTATAGCCCTTTCAAACAAGGTAGCTGTTGTGCACGAAGGTGAAATTATCCAAAAAGGATTAACAAAGGAAGTCTTTAAAAAGCCAGCCAATGAATTTGTCGCGAATTTTACTGGTATTAAGAATTTTTTCATTGCAGATTTTGATACAAATAAGGCTAAAATAAATGGTTCTCTTGAAATTAAAGTTTCGAATCAGGAGAATTTAGAGAAAGGGAAAATAATTATTCGTGGCGAGGAAATAATTCTATCAAACAAAAAAATCGAATCCAGCGCTACGAATAATTTTAAAGGAAAAATAAAGCAAATAATTCCTTATCTTACAAATCAAGAAGTTATTGTTGATATTGGTATAGAGCTTTCAGTTGTAATTTCTGAAGAATCATTACAAAAATTTAATTTTAAAGAAGGCTCAGAAGCTTGGGTATCGTTTAAATCTACTGCGATAAAGATTATTCCATAATTTATTAAAAGTTCCACTTTAGTTGCATTCTTTTTTAAACGTCTATGGCATTAAATCGGAGCCGCATACGAAATTAAAGTTTCCCAATTGGTTTAAGTTGAATTAAGGTGTAACTTGCGTTCATTATTATTAGTGCTATGCATAAAATTGTATTTCAAAACCCTGAGGGGAAACCAAATCCTGGAATGGAGCAGGCATATAATTCCATTATTTCTGCAAGTATATCTGAACTTAAGTGTCAGACTCACGATAAAAGTGTTGAATTTGAACTTATTTTTGAAGCACCCAATACATATCATGTGCAAGTTACAGCATGCTGCGACGAGTTTAAAGCTTTAATTGATGATAAAGTGGCTCAGATGTTGAGTTAGTATTTTACAAAGGCTTATCATTCTTAAAAGATTATTAACTTTGCATTTCAAATTCAGAACAATTGATATGAATACAAAATGCTCTTGCTGCTCTTCCATAGAAAAATCAACAAAAAATGATTTAACATCTCACTGGAATAAAACCTACAATAGAGAGATACAAAAATTGGGATGGTACGAAGATAATCCTGAACAATCTTTAAAACTGATTGAAAAATGCAAGCTGAATAAAGATGCATCTATATTAAATGTTGGCTCTGGAGCAAGTACACTTATCGATGAATTGGTAAAATTGGATTACAAAAATATTATTGCAAACGATTTAAGTTCCAATGCACTTGATAAACTTAAAGAAAGATTAGGAAACGATAGTAGTAAAATAAAATGGATTGTTGATGATTTAACTCAATCTACTGAGCTGAACAATTTGGTTGAAATTGATTTATGGCACGACAGAGCTGTATTGCACTTTTTTAATGAACCAGAAGAGCAGAATTGTTATTTTGACTTAGTTCGAAAGCTGGTTAAGAAAAATGGATATGTAATTATTGCTTCATTTAATCTGGATGGAGCAGAAAAATGCAGTGGACTGTATGTTTTCAGATATAATAAAGAAATGATTCAGAAAAGATTAGGAAGCGATTTTGAGTTAATTGAAGCTTTTGATCACACATACACTATGCCATCGGGCGATACGCGCGAATATGCTTACACTCTATTCCAAAGAAAAAACTAATTATGGAAAACAGCGATATACTGCGTAAAATACGCTACACTTTTGATCTTGGTGATGATAAAATGATTGTAATATTCGGACTTGCCGGATTAGAAGTTACACGTGCCGAAGTTAGCGAATGGCTAAAAAAAGAGGATGATCCTGATTATAAAGGAATTTTAGATTTCCAGTTGGCTACTTTCTTGAATGGATTTATTATTCATAGGCGAGGAAAAAAAGAAGGACCGCAGCCTGTTAATGAAAAACGTACTAATAATAATATCATTTTTAGAAAATTAAAGATTGCTTTAAATCTTAAGGATGATGATATTCTGGAGATTTTTAAGTTAGTTGATATGCGTATAAGCAGAGGTGAACTTAGTTCTTTTTTTAGAAAACCAACACAGGATAAATACCGACCTTGTAAGGATCAGTTTTTGCGTAATTTCCTTCATGGTATGCAGTTAAAATACCGAGAGACAAAATAAAACTTTTAAAATAATGTTATAGTTAGAGTGGTTTTGAAAATAATGATGCATTAAAGCAACCATTGCTTCCAAAATACGATCTAATATAAAAATACATTAACCCTCTAATTTTAATTCCCATGATAAAAAAAGTTCTTTTTATTTTAGCCTCTTTTTTCCTGTTTCAACTGATGTTCTCTTGTATTTTTTGCCATTGCAACGATCCCGAAACGTACGAGATTAATTACAGTTCTGTTGAAGCTACACCATATAATACATCAGGTTTTACCGATGTAGTAGTTGAAGATACAGTATATAGAAATGCATTTGGTCTTGGGGTTTATATGATTTCTGATTTAGTGCTGAGCCATGAAAATTCGTCTTATGCTGTTTTAGGATTTAGCACTCTTATGGCTTGCAGTTGTGAAGACGATACGTACCTTTATCCTGATCCGATAAGCCATGTTAAGATTTTAGTTACTGATTCAGAAACAGAAATAATAACAGACGTAACAAATCTTTTTGGAATGCCTGTTGATAACAACGAATATGTGAGCTTAGAGCAATTTTTTAGAGAAAGAGCAGAGTGGCATGACGGATTTCAGTTTCAACTTGTAGATTTTGAAACGATTCCTAGTTCAGCGATATTTACGGTTCAAGCTTATTTAGAATCAGGAATCATGTTTTCGGAAGAAACTAAACAAATAAATTTTAAAGATTAACATTGCTGATAATCTAAAAAATAAGACAAAAGTTATTGAATAGATTTCTATGGTTAAAAAAAAGAAAGAACATCCGAAAGTTAAATTAGCATTGCATAAACGAAATAAACATCGTGAGCGATACGATTTTAAGCAGTTAACTGAAAGTTGTCTTGAACTTGCACAATTTGTAAAGTTGAATAATTACGGTGATGAATCTATAGATTTTTCTAACTCGACAGCAGTGAAAATGCTGAATAAAGCATTGCTAAAGCATTTTTACGATATTGAAAACTGGGATATTCCTGAAAATTATTTATGTCCTCCTATTCCGGGAAGAGCCGATTATATTCATCATATTTCGGATGTGTTATGTGCAAGTAACTATGGAAAATTCCCCAAAGGTGAAAATGTAACGTGCCTTGATATAGGAACAGGAGCAAACTGTGTTTATCCGTTAATTGGGCAGAAAGAATATGGCTGGAGTTTTATCGGAACTGATATTGATACTGTAGCCATTGAAAACGGAAACAAAATATTAGAACACAATCCTTCGTTGAAAGGGAAAATTGACTTGAGATTTCAAAACAATTCAAAAGATTTTTTTTACGGAATTCTGAAGAAAGACGAGCAAATTGATTTAACAGTTTGTAATCCGCCGTTTCATGCTTCTTTGGCTGAAGCACAAGCCGTAAATATTCGCAAAGTAAGTAACTTAAAGCAAAAGAAAGTTGATAAACCAGCACTTAATTTTGGAGGACAAAATAATGAGTTATGGTGTGAAGGTGGCGAGGAAAGATTTGTTCGTGAAATGATTCGCGAAAGCAAAAAGTTTGCTGATTCTTGTTTTTGGTTTTCAAGTTTGATCTCAAAACAAGCAAATCTGAAATTGGTTTATGCAGCACTTGAGAAAGTCGAAGCTGTGGAGGTGAAAACTATTCCAATGGGGCAGGGGAATAAAATTAGTCGCATACTTGTGTGGACATTCCTTAGCAAAGAACAACAACAAAACTGGCGAAATTCTCGTTGGAAAGATTAAAAACTAATACTTCAAAGTAGAGCAAGCATAATTCTTATTTCTGTTCTTCAGAATCTTCTATTACAAACTTTGTATTGTCTGATTAATATTGATACTTTTAACAAGCTGTTTTTGACAGATTGGCAGTAAAATGTTATCCTAATGAAAGAAAGCTTCCTATTTATACTTCTTATTTTTCTAAGCTTTAATATTTTTAGTCAACATTCAAACCCAGATACATTAACAGCAACATATTACGAAAATCAAATAAAGCTCGATGGTAAATTAAATGAAGCTTGCTGGTCGCAAGCAATTGCAATTGAAAACTTTACTCAAAGAGAACAAAACGAAGGAGAACCTGCGACAGAAAAAACACGTGTTGCTGTTGTATACAATACAAATGAAATTTATTTCGGTATTTGGTGTTACGATAGCGAACCCGATAAAATTTCAGCTCAACAAATGGCTCGTGATTTTAATTGGGGAAGCGACGACAATGTTGAGATTATGTTAAGCACTTTTAACGACAACAGAAATGGATATTTGTTTGCTACAAATCCGAATGGAGCCATGACCGATGTTTGGGTAGCCGATGAAGGTAAAGATTGGAATAAAGACTGGAATGGAGTTTGGGATGTTGCTGTAGATATTAACGAGCAAGGTTGGTTTATAGAAATGGTAATTCCATATAGCACACTGAAATTTACCAAAGACAGCGCTCAGGTTTGGGGGATTAATTTCGAGAGAAATATCCGAAGAAAAAAAGAACAACTTTTATGGCAAGGATGGTCGCGATTATACGATGTTGAAAGAATATCGCAAGGTGGTAAGCTAAATGGAATCAATAATATAAAACAAGGAACAAAAGTTGAGATTAATCCATACATTCTTGGAGGATTTGAATTTATCAATGGAGAAACCGAAAACACAGGTAAAATTGGTGGCGAAGTAAATATTGATATTACACCTACACTAAAACTAAACTTTTCGGCTAACACCGATTTTGCTCAAGTTGAGTCGGATAGAAAACAAATTAACCTTTCCAGATTTTCCTTATACTATCCTGAAAAAAGACAGTTTTTTCTGGAAGGGAAGAATTATTACGACATGAATGTTGGTAATAATCGATTATTTTATAGTCGAAGAATAGGAATAGACCAGGATACAGAAGTGCCAATAATTGGTGGAGTAAGGTTTTTCGGAAAGCTTAACAAAACCAACATTGGTGTTATGTCGATACAAACCAACGCAAAAGATAGTATTCCAACTACGAATTATTCTGTTATTAATATTAAGCAAGATATATTTAAACAATCGACAGTAGGAGTTATTGCTACTCAAAAATACTCCGACAAAGGTTATAACAGGGTTTACGGAACCAATTTTACATACTCTACATCAGAGTTATTCGGAGAAAAAAATCTGATTGTAGGTGGAACCGTTGCATTTTCTGAAACCAATGTTTTTGGCGATAATGAAAACCTAAATAAAAGCAACCTTTCGTACGATCTATTTTTACATTATCCGAACGATATAACAGAATTTGATGCTGGTTTTACTACTGTTCAGAAAGAATTCAATCCGGAAATGGGTTTCGCTAATCGTACAGATTATCAAATGTTGTATACAGAATTACAGTTTAATCCACGCTTTGAAAAATTGCCTTTTTTCAGAAATATGATTTTTAAACCTATCGACATAAATTATTATATAAATGATCAGACCAAGGATCTTGAAACAATTGCATATGAATGGCGTCCTTTTGGATTTGTTTCAAAGAGTGGTGAATTTATGGAATTAAATATCATGCATCTTTATGATAATCCTACGGAAGATTTTGAATTAATCGATAGTATATTTATTCCAGCTGGAAGTTATTGGGATCATCGTTTCGAAATTCAGTTTAATTCATTTAGAGGAAGAAAAATAGCAGCTCAATCTAAAATCAATATAGGTGAATTTTATACAGGCCATAGGCAA
>DAOUTQ010000130.1 GCA_030668615.1 Bacteroidales bacterium
AGTGGATATCATAAATGCCTGGGTAAAAGATAAAACAAATGATAAGATCGAAGAAATCATTGACAGTATTGAACCAACGACACTTATGTTCCTTATTAATGCTGTTTATTTCAAAGGTAACTGGAAATATCTGTTCGAAGAATCAAATACAGTTAATGGGGAATTTACTTTAAGTAACGGGAGCAAAATAACAGTTCCTTTTATGCATCAATCGATTACTGCAAAAGTAATGGGGCACGATGATTTTACAATTCTTAATTTACCATATGGCCGTGGCAATTTCAGTATGTTTATTATTTTACCTGACGAAGATAAAACTATTGATGATGTTTTAGAATCGTGGAATAACGATACTTATAATCAATGGTTAACTGATTTTACAGAAGTTGGTGAGCTTGATGTTGTAATTCCAAAGTTCAAATTTGCTTACGAAAAAGAACTCAATGACGTGCTAATGGACATGGGGCTTGCATTAGCATTTGATACAGATCAGGCTGATTTCTCAAACATAATTGAAGATATGCAATTGTTTATTTCGAAGGTTAAACATAAAACATTTATCGAAGTAAATGAAAAAGGTACAGAAGCTGCTGCAGTTACTTCAGTTGAAATAGGATATACAAGCATAGACCCAACCAGTCAATTTATAGCTGACAGGCCATTCTTATTCGTAATACGCGAAAAATATACAAACTCAATATTATTCATGGGTCGGGTAGAAGACCCTTCAAAAGAATAACTTTCAATTTGAAAACAACTAAACATCCGAAGTTTCGAAAACTTCGGATTTATTGTTTTTATTCCTGGGATTCTCATTTCTCAATACTTGATACCGCCTGATGGCAGACAGACTAATATCTAACTACTAACTTATATATTCTATAGCATATCATTTTATGTTAAAAGTCATGATTTTTAATGTGAAATGCAGTAATTTTGCACAGAATTTTAAAAAATTTCACAATTTGTTATGGCAGACAAAACAAAACAAAAGTTGTTCCAAGAATTCCCACCAATCTCTTCTAAAGAGTGGCAGGATAAGATCACAACTGATCTAAAAGGTGCAGATTTCGAAAAGAAACTGGTTTGGAGAACCATTGAAGGATTCAGTGTTCAACCGTATTATCGCGCTGAGCATCTTGAAAATCTAAATCACCTAAAATACGTTCCGGGAGAATTCCCTTATGTACGTGGAAACAAAGCAAAATGCAACAGTTGGTTTATTCGTCAGAATATTGATGCAACAGATGCAAAAGTAGCTAACGAAAAAGCACTTGATGTTTTAATGAAAGGTGTTGACTCTTTAGGTTTTGATACTTGCTGTAAAAGCGAATACTCAAACGAGGAGTTCAAAACATGGTTAAAAGATATTAGTATTGCAGACATCGAAGTAAATGTAACGGATGCAACTGCAGCTCATCCTTTTGTTGATTTCTTAAAAGCTAAGATTGAAGCAGAAAATATCGATAAAAACGAAATTAAAGGTTCTGTTGGATTCGATCCAATGGCTCACTTAACGTTGAACGGTAATTTCTGTAAAGCACAATCTGATGTTTTTGATACAGCAAAGGAATTAATCGAGAAAGCAAAAGATTTACCAAAATTCAGAACAATTGGTGTAAACGGTGAAATGTTTACTAATGCTGGTGCAACAATTGTTCAGGAATTAGCATTTGCTTTGGCAATGGGAAATCAGTATTTGAATCTTTTAACTGAAAAAGAATTAGATATTGATACAGTTGCAGAAAACATTAAATTTAACTTTGGAGTAAGCACAAACTATTTTATGGAAATAGCTAAGTTCAGAGCAGCTCGTATGCTTTGGTCTAAGATTGTTGCGGCTTACGAACCAAACAATTTAGAAGTAGCTAAAATGAATATTCATGCAGCTACATCTAAATTTAATCAAACGGTTTATGATCCTTATGTAAACATGTTACGTGGAACAACAGAATCAATGTCGGCTACTATTGCAGGAGTTGATTCATTATCTGTTACTCCATTTAACAAAGCCTTTGAAAGTTCTACTGAATTTTCTGATCGTATTGCTCGTAATACTCAAATCTTACTTAAAGAAGAATCTTATTTCGATAAGATTGCAGATCCATCGGGGGGTTCTTATTATATTGAAAACTTAACTCATTCGGTTGCTGAGCATGCTTGGAAATTATTCCAGGATATTGAAGCAAAAGGTGGTTATGTTGAAGCATTCAAAGCAGGATTTATTCAAGATCAGGTTACTGAATCAGCAAACAAACGTAATTTAAATATTGCTACTCGTCGTGAGATCTTATTAGGAACAAACCAGTATCCTAATGCACTTGAAAAAGTTGAAACAAATATCACAGAGAAATGTTGTACTTCAACAAAAAGAGATGACGCAATTGCTGAGCCAATTAAGCCGTTTCGTGGTTCTGAGCAAATGGAATTATTGCGTTTAAAAACGGATAGAGCCGAAGAAACTCCAAAAGTATTCTTATTGACTATTGGTGATTTAACAATGCGTAAAGCAAGAGCAGGATTTGCTTCTGGTTTCTTTGCTTGTGCTGGTTTCGAAATGATCGATAATCTTGGTTTCAAATCTGTTGAAGAAGGCGTGAAAGCTGCAATGGATCAAAAAGCAAGTATTGTTGTTGTTTGTAGTTCAGATGATGAATATACAGAAGCTGCTCCTGCTGTGTTAGAACAACTGGGAGGTAAAGCAATAACTGTTGTTGCAGGTTATCCTAAAAGTGTAGATGAATTAAAAGCTAAAGGATTAAAGCATTTTATTCATATGAAATCGAATTTAATTGAGACACTTCAAGGATTTCAAAACGAATTGGGAATAGAATAAAGATTCAAGTAAAAAGATAAAAGAATAAAGTAAAATCTTGATACTCAAGTCTAATATCTTTTAATCTAAAACAAAAAAAATGAAACCAAATTTTAATAATATATATTTAGATCATCCCAAGTCGAAATACGATTCAGTTAAAGACTGGGAAAAAGAAAACGATATAAAGGAGAACTGGAAAACTCCGGAACAGATTGATGTGAAAAATGCATACACTAAGGAAGATTTAGAAGGCATGGAGCATTTGAATTATGCTGCAGGTTTAGCTCCTTATTTACATGGACCATACTCGGCGATGTATGCAATGCGTCCTTGGACTATTCGTCAATATGCAGGATTTTCAACTGCTGAAGAATCAAATGCATTTTATCGCAGAAATTTAGCTGCAGGACAAAAAGGATTATCAATTGCTTTTGACTTGGCTACTCACCGAGGTTATGATTCAGATCACGAACGTGTTGTTGGTGATGTTGGTAAAGCTGGTGTTGCTGTTGATTCCATTTTAGATATGAAAATCCTTTTCGATCAGATTCCATTAGATAAAATGTCTGTATCAATGACAATGAATGGCGCAGTACTTCCTGTATTGGCATTTTACATTGTTGCTGGATTAGAGCAAGGAGTTCCATTAGAGAAATTAAGCGGTACAATTCAGAATGATATTTTGAAAGAATTCATGGTTCGTAATACATATATTTACCCACCAGAATTCTCAATGAAGATTATTGCTGATATTTTTGAGTACACTTCTAAAAACATGCCTAAGTTTAACTCAATTAGTATTTCTGGTTATCATATGCAAGAAGCCGGAGCAACTGCTGATATCGAGTTAGCTTATACTTTAGCCGATGGTTTAGAATATTTACGTACAGGTGTTAATGCAGGTATGGATATTGATACTTTCGCACCACGTTTATCTTTCTTCTGGGCTGTTGGAATGAATCACTTCATGGAAATTGCAAAGATGCGTGCTGGTCGTATGCTATGGGCTAAATTGGTAAATCAATTTAATCCTAAGAATCCAAAATCAATGGCATTACGTACTCACTCACAAACTTCTGGTTGGAGTTTAACAGAGCAGGATCCATTTAATAATGTTGCTCGTACGTGTATTGAAGCAATGGGTGCTACTTTAGGTCACACACAGTCTTTACATACAAATGCACTAGATGAGGCAATTGCTTTACCAACAGAATTTTCTGCTCGTATTGCAAGAAATACTCAGATTTATATTCAGGAAGAAACACAAATTTGTAAAGCTGTTGATCCTTGGGCAGGTTCTTACTATGTTGAGAAATTAACTCAGGAAATAGCTGATAAAGCTTGGGCTTTAATCGAAGAAGTTGAGAAACTTGGCGGTATGGCAAAAGCAATCGAGACTGGTATTCCAAAAATGCGTATCGAAGAAGCTGCTGCTCGTAAGCAAGCAAGAATTGATACTGGTAAGGATACTATTGTTGGTGTTAACAAATACAGATTAGAAAAAGAAGATCCAATTGATATTTTGGATGTTGATAATACTGCTGTTCGTGAAGCTCAATTAAAAAGATTGGCTAAATTGCGTGCTGATCGTAACGAAGAAGAAACACAAGCTGCATTAAAGAAAATTGAAGAATGTGCAGCTACTGGTAAAGGTAATTTACTTGAATTAGCTGTGGATGCTGCAAAAAAAAGAGCATCTTTGGGTGAGATTTCGGATGCATGTGAAAAAACTGCAGGAAGATATAAAGCTGTTATTAGATCAATTTCAGGAGTATATATGTCAGAATCAAAAGATGATGTAAATTATAATAAGGCGAAAGAGCTGGTAGGAAAATTTGCAGACCAAGAAGGTCGCCAGCCAAGAATAATGATTGCAAAAATGGGTCAGGATGGTCATGATCGTGGAGCGAAAGTTGTTTCAACTGGTTATGCCGATTTAGGTTTCGATGTTGATATTGGACCATTAAAACAAACTCCGGCAGAAGCTGCAAAGCAAGCAGATGAAAATGAAGATCAAATAATGGGAGTTTCTTCATAAGCTGCAGGACACAAGACATTGGTGCCACAAGTAATGGAAGAACTTAAAAAACTTGGTCGCGAAGATATTATGATAATAGTTGGTGGAGTTATTCCAGCACAGGATTATAAATTCTTATATGATGCTGGTGTTGCGGGTGTATTTGGCCCTGGAACTCAAATACCTGTTGCTGCAATCAAGATGCTTGAAATCATGCTTGGTGAAGAGTAAAGGTTAAGTTACTATAATACAATTTGAAAGGTCCGGCTGTTAAGTTGGACCTTTCTTTTTGAAAAGAAGCTGTTAGCTTTTAGCATAAACTAAAGAGTTCTTATGCAAAAGCAATTCCCCTCTTGAGATGGGTTAGGGGTGTGTTCTTTTGTAATTTATGATGTAATTCTCAATTATTTTAAGAACATTCTCTATGTTGTTATACACTTCTTCATCTTTAAATCGAAGAATGTATATTCCTAATTCATTAAGTTTTAATTCTTTTTTTTGATCTTTAAGTTCTACTTCTTCAAAACTATGAGTAATTCCATCTAATTCAATTCCTAGCATTAGTTCATGACAGAAGAAATCCAAAATGAAGTTATCAATTGGTTTCTGACGATGAAAATCATAACCATACATTTGTTTTCCTTTTAAAAGTTTCCAAAGTATTATTTATGATTTTGTACTATTGTTACGTAGGTTTCGGGCAAGCTCTTTGAGTTGTGGATTGTATGGAATTATATTTCTTCATGATTTCATATTATTAAAGATAATCAAAAATTTAAAAACACACCCCTGTCCTTCGGACATCCCATCTCAAGAGGGGCGTTTCATATAAACTTAATTAGAGTTTAAGGTAAAAACTAAAAAAAAGCAGTAAATTTAAAGATCAAATCCAACCATAAAACATTATGAAAAAAATACTTATTCTTGGTATTATTTATATTGCCGTAATTCAAAGTGTTATTTCCCAAAACATTCAGGAAATGCAGTGGGATAATGATTTTCAGATACATATATCCTTAGCAAACGATTCTAATTATATGTTGGATATAAAAGAATTGCATCATACAAATGTGGATGAAAATGCTTCAACTTCATTTACATATTTACCAACTCGACTTGAAAATGAGTTTGTTCAAAGATTAAAACAAACCGAGGTTGACACAACTACAATTACCAAAGAAGGAATGCCTGAATCAAATAAAACCTTGTGGAGCGCATTACATTATTCTCTTGGTGGAGGCTGGGTGCATTTTGTTAATTGCTTATTATATTCACTTGAGACTGGTTATTTAGATATTACCGCACCATTAATGAAACGACCGGAAAGTAATTGGAAACCAAAACCAATGACAGAATCTTATAAAAGAACACGAAAGTGGGAATATTATGTTCCCGTGGATCAAAAATTGGCTATTAAAGAGTATAAAATCAAGAAAAATAATGATGAATTAGGACATTTGAATGATGTTCCGGTAGAATTTATTGATTTATTCCTAAAAGTGAGTCAATCTGAATATGAACAATTGAAACAAATTCGGAGAAGTAGGGCAAAAACTCATATTGATATGGTTAAAATTCTAGTTGGAGCAAATTATCTGGGGGAAACACAGATAAAATACATCAAATCTATGGTTCTCAAGGCAATGGTTGATTATGCCGAAGATCAATTACCTTCAGTTATTATTTTCGATAATTTTAATGCTGCTGTTGCTATGAGTTTAAATGAAACAGGATATCAGGTTGATAAAATTGTTTTTGCCGATGAACGTTTTATTTCGATAGATACTCGAATGATGAGGATTAATCAGATAAACAAGATTGTAGCACAAATTAACAATGTGAATAAAGAAGTTTTTCAGCAAAAGCTAAAATCGTATTATAACTAAATGGCTTTAATAAAAAAGAAACCTGGTTTAATTCTTGTTTTAACCGGAGTAAGCTTTCTTGCCGGAGGAATTGATTGCTATGAAAACGGCCCCATTCAACTGGCATACGTAAGTTTTATAGTTTCAGGGCTGAATATCTTCGCATACTTTTTCTTAAAGAAATATCCGTATAGTATCAAATTAACTTTGTTATTTATCAATGCATTCTTTGCTGCCTTTTCAAGTTATATCTATATAATCTCTGGTAAAGATAAAATACAGTATGGGTGGGCAATTGTATGTATAATTAATTTATATGTAATAGTAAAAACAGTAAGGAAAAAAAGAGAAAATACTACAGTAAAAATTGAATAAGAAATTATTTCCTGTTAAAAGGAATTTGATAATATATATAATAGTTAACACCCATTTTTATTGATCCTGAGTATTTTCCGAATCCGGGAATATTATATGGAATAAAGTCTTTGTCTATGCCAGACACATTTATTTTTACCAAAGCTGACCAACCCAGATAAACATTTTTAAATATCTCTCCTTTTAATCCAAACGAAGCCTCAAGCCAATAAAAACTGTGCGACTCATTCTCAATAGAAGTTTGAGTCGTTTCCCATCGCTCACTTTCAATAACAATATTGCTTGCAGAATGCGAAAATTGAGAGTTTCCTATTCTAAAACCAATACCTAAAAAATCCGAAGGATATTTTTTTAAGAGATTTTTATCCATTCCGGCTTTAATAAAGTAGCCTTCAGATAAGTAATTGTAATTGTCTTTATTTAAATTTGTTGTTGCATAACCAGCTTCGATAATTCCAAAATATTTGTTGCTTAAGTTAATATTAAAAGCGCCTTCATACGAAACCCTCTCAGGTTTAAATACATAATCTGAAAATCGACCAATGTTTACACCAAAACTAATTCCTTTAAGTTGAAGAGGCTCTTTTATTTCTTCTTGAACAAAAAGCTCATCATTCTGATCCTGTTCCTGTCCTCTTGCAATAGTGCAAACAAGAGAAAGAAAAAGGATACTAAAGATATATTTTAAAATAGCCTTCTTCATCTGTTGTTAATTCATTATTTACAAGATCTACAGAATCTATCAGATTCCCTGTATTAACAAAACTATCAATTGTAAAATTAAATAGGAATCCACATTCGGGTGATAAGAAAACCATATCCTTTTTGTGGTAAAATATTATAGTATCTTTTTCTGTTGCATGTTTAGATGTTATAATAATTTCTGTAAAATCATCATCTGGAGAAAGAGAAAAACTAACGCTTTTTGAAACTCCTTCTTCAAGGTAGTGAATACTGTCGGTCCATGCAGGTGAATATACCGACATGCTATCAAGAAAACCAATTTTTATAAGGTTTGTATCAATAACATTTACCTCGGTATTTAAAAAAGTTTCGGTATCAAAAACACACTCATCGCTAGTACAGGATAAAAAATAGATTGCTGTAGCTGCAATTAAAAATATGTTTCTGACTATTCTCATTTATTTTCAGGATGATTTTTTAAAAGGCAAAAGTAAGCGAATATGTAAACCAATCATTATTTTTTGGTGAATTTCTTTAAGTAAAGTTCTTGGCCATCAAATTCAGCGTATGTAAAATGACTTAACCAGTCGCCCAGGTTTATATATCTTGTATTTTTATTTATTACCATATCGGTAGGATAATGCCTGTGTCCGTAAACCATATAATCGAATTGCTCTTTCTTTAACAGCTCTTTAGAATAAATTATTAGCCATTCTTTGTCTTCACCTTCAAAAGGCCTTGTTTCTCTTGAGTATCTGCTATGTGTTGACCACCGATCCGCAATCCACATTCCAATATTTGGATGAAAACGGGCAAAAACCCATTGAAAAAATCGATTAGCGAATATTTTTTTCAATAATTTGTAGAATGGATCTCCTGGTCCAAAGCCATCTCCATGTGCTAAATAGAATTTTTTACCTGAAAACTCTTTGACAATGGGTTTCTTATGTAAGACAACTCCAGTTTCTTGAGGCAGATAATCAAAAATCCACATATCATGATTTCCAGTAAAGAAATGAACAGGTACTCCAGAATCAGTAATTTCACAAAGCTTACCTAAAAACCTGGAAAAGCCTTTTGGAATAGTTCGTTTGTATTCAAACCAAAAATCAAAGATATCACCTAAAAGATAAATTTCTTTAGCATCATCTTTAATTTCATCAAGCCATTTAACAAATAACTTTTCTCTTTTAAGACTCTCCTCGTTATTTGGTAGTCCCAAGTGTACGTCAGATGCAAAATATATTTTCTTTTTCTGATCCAAGGCCAAATTATTTTAATGCATACTCAAAGGTACTTAATAATTGCTTTTTTGAAGGATTTACTAAAACAATATCTCCTTCAGGATTAATCAGGTAACTCGTTGGAAGTATTTTTACATTATAAATTTTTGCGTAATATGAAGTTCTTCCGTTTATATCTATTACATTGATCCAGGGTAATTGATCAAATTTTATAGCACGTAACCAGTTTTCTCTTTTAGTATCTAACGAAACTTCATAAATTTCAAATCCATTTGCATGATATTTTTTATAAACATCAAGAAGTCCTATGTTTTGCTGAATACTTTCTTCGCTCCATGATGCCCAAAAATTAAGCAATATATATTTTGAGTTAATACTATTTATTGAGATACTATCTCCGTTTTGATCAGGTAAAATAATTTCAGGAATACCGGTTACTTCCTTATCCTTAACAAATTCATTCAGAATATTATTCGATTTTATCTGATTGTAAGTTTGAAACAGTGATTCTTTATCCGCTAATAATGCTTTTACTTGCACAGATTCAGGATATTTTGCCCCTAAAGATTCTGAAACAATTTTAATGTATTGTAAATCCCTGTTTTTGTATAAAACATAGTTTTCATCATCATATTTCTGATAAAGAGCAACAATTGAAGCAAGACTATTTAAATTATTTATAATAAATGCTATTGAAGAGTCTCGTTGTCTGTCAACAATATTTGCATAAGTATAATTGATTTCATCAACTTTTTGATCAAAATCAGCTTGGTCTTTTATCGATTCAGCATAATTTAATACAGAATCTAATTTAGATCTTGTTTCAGCAAGCTGATTACTAATTTTCTGAACTAACAGCGAGCCTTCAGAA